>NZ_JAAHHZ010000118.1:0-18650 GCF_010672005.1 Moorena sp. SIO4A5
AAGGTAAATCTAAACGGTCTGGCAACAACGGTATAACCTGATTCAAATAATCGCTTGGCGATATACCGGTAAAAAATTGTCGGAAAACTTCCGAAAAACGCACCACCAATCAATTGAACAACACCTACCGGCTCAGGATGGATAGCAACCCAAGCAAAGGGAATTGGTCTAAATTTAAATTCGGCATTCATGGCAGTAACCTCTTTGAGGATAACTAATCGAAAGGGATTTTATAATGCGATCGCTTGTCGGTAATACCATCTAGGTTGAAGGTTGCAGGTTAGAGGTTGAAGGTTAGAGGTTGAAGGTTAGAGGTTGAAGGTTACAGGTTACAGGTTGAAGGTTACAGGTTGAAGGTTACAGGTTACAGGTTAGAGGTTTAAGGTTAGAGCTTAGAGATTACAGCTTTCAGCTTTCAGGTTATTAACCCTTCAACATTCAACATTCAACCTTCAACATTCAACCTTCAACCCAACCTTCAACCCAACCTTCAACCTTGGCCTTTGGCCACGCTACGCGAACAACCTTCAACCCAACCTTCAACCTTCGTTGTCTTTTCACCTGAGCCGAGTTGGGCACGGACAAACTGCGTCCGCCGCTCAGTTAACAGCAAACTCAGAGCCATGACGAATTCAGAGGCACTACCGACGAGGGTGCCAACTCTAGAGATTGGTACAGCATTGCCAATTAGGGCAACCAAGGTTCCTACAAATAGCCATGGCCATTTCAGCCTTACCCAGATGCCGATACCAATCAGCAGCACGAACAAATTGACCAAAATTGTTACAATTGGTGGAGCACTCACTTCCGCTACTGTGTAGCGCAAGGTGCCAGCAAAGGTGACTGGAACCAATTCTAGGCCAACAAACTGGGTCGCCACTTCAAACCCACCCAGTCCTAGGGCAAGCACCCAGGATAACACTCGTACAATTGTCTTAGCCCAAACTGCTCCAGCGCGGTGAGCTAGCTCAACAGCAATTACAATGAACAGCGGCACCACTAAGAAGTGTAAGAGGAAGCGCACCATACTCAGTGATTTCAGGAGATCTCCTTCACCAATCAGGCTCCCCATGGCCAGAACTAGATTGTCATAGCTAATGCTTGCTAGCACAATGGGCAGGACAATCATTGCCAGACTAGTTGAGCGACGCCACAGGCGAATTGCCCATGCCAGTAATACCAATTCCACCAAACCAAGACTGAGATGGCCAAGGGGATAAATTTTTAACAAACTTTTAGTCATGATGTTCCATAAACTGAAACAATATCTAAGCTTGGTCTTGATAAGTGCTATGGCTGTGGAAAAAAGTGACCAACCTATACAAGACCGGCTTATGGGTAAGAGTATTGATCGTTGAATAGCAATTACCCTTAGTTACCAGTTAATTGATTTAAATTCATTGTTGCAAGTTCCCGCATTGATAAATTTACGTTAATTAATAAATCGCAAGATATTGTAGTCAAATCCGACCTCAGCATTCACGTCTTAGCTAAAATTAGGTAATGCTGGATCAATAAACAGAGTCAGCCCTAATCGGTTTTTCAAATAGGGCACTTTTTCGTGACCCGGTTTGGAAGCTATCAGTTATGTTACCCTGATAATAACTAGCTTATAGCTGATCAGCCTTGGGCTGAATGGTTACCATCCGATTACAGTCACGGTTAGGAGCTTGAGGATTTTTCTGTCTCTTATTGTGTCAATTAAGAGAAAATCCTATAAAATTAGTAAGGTACAATTAGTAGGGGCGAAAAGGTTAGATTTAAACAGACTTGGGGTGGTCAATCATGACAAAATCGAAAGGATTAGCTTTAGTCTCAGGGTTCATAAAACTTATTATTATTTGTAGTCTGATTCAACCGATGCTCGGTTGTACTCAACCAACAGAAAATGTGAGTAAGGCCGATTTAAATCAAGAGATTCAACCAACAGAAAATTTGGTTAAGGCGGATTTAAATCAAGAGATTCAACTCCAGATCGATCAGATGGCATTAATGGAATCGAAAACGATGCAAGTTAAGGTTCTGGATATAGTGGAGGATTCCAGATGCCCAGCTGATGTAGTCTGTGTGCAACCAGGACAAGTCACCATTGCCTTCGAGGTTGTCAAGGAGAACTCACAACCAGAGGAGGTTGAGTTAACCCTCAGAGCAGCCCAAGAAAATTTAGCTGTTAGAAATTTTGATGGCTATTCCATGACATTAAAAAATGTTGAACCATTGCCAATTACTAATCAGGAAAAAATAATACAATCCGACTATATTGTAACAATTGTTGTATCAAAGACTTAAAAGCTCGGAAATCTAACCTATAATGCTAATTTTGGTATCGATTTTTTCAATCGAGACACGACAGATAAGGGCGTTGCTGATTTGGATGGATGATTTATGAAACTGTGAAAGAGGGTGAAGAGACTGGAATTAAAGCAAGATAGAACAGACTCAATCATCCTAGCAATAGGAAATGCCCTAAATCACAAACTGTTTTGAGTTTCCTTCGCTATCATTGAGAGTGGCTGGCAAAGCTTCCAAGATGTTGCTTCGGGCAAAAAAACTTGGCAAAAAAACCTGCGCTAGCAAGGGCGATCATAGTAATAGCAAAAAGACTTAAATAATACTATGCCTACCAAGATAAACCATCACCACCATCACCACCATCACCACCGCAACCCTCTGCACTGTATACTTCCGGCGTATATGCTGCGGGAACTTTCAGAACAGGGAAGCCCTATACAGCGAGAACGAGCATTGAGCGCCCTAGTGGAATCTGGTCAGTTCCGTGGAGTGCGCCAGGAATTAGCTGACTTCTCCACACGACCCAGTGCCCGAGAAGCAGGAGCAGCTAAAGAACGGGTGATCTACCATGCAGACTACCAAACTCGTTTACCTGGCCGTAAAGTCCGGGGGGAAGGAGACCCAGCCACAGGTGACACAGCAGTGGATGAAGCCTACGATGGTTCTGGAGCCACCTTTGATTTATATAGTGACATATACGAGCGGAACTCGATTGATGATCGCGGGATGGTTTTGAGCTCAACCGTTCATTATGGGAGCGGTTTTGACAACGCCTTCTGGAATGGCCGACAGATGACCTATGGGGATGGGGATGAAGATTTGCCAGAAGAGGAGAGACTCTTCAATCGCTTTACTATCGCCATCGATATTATTGGCCATGAGCTGACCCATGGGGTGGTCCAATATGAAGCGGGACTGGTTTATCGGAATCAACCAGGTGCTCTCAACGAACACTTCGCTGATGTGTTCGGCATCCTAGTTAAGCAACGGACACTGAACCAAACTGCTAGTGAATCGGATTGGGTGATTGGAGCTGGTCTGTTTAGTGAGAATGTCAATGGTATAGGCATTCGCTCCATGAAAGAACCAGGGAGTGCTTATAACGACCCCAGACTAGGTAAAGACCCTCAACCAGCTCATATGAGAGACATCTATACCGGGTCTCAAGATAATGGTGGGGTTCATATCAATTCTGGTATCCCCAACCGAGCCTTCTACATTGCTGCTCTGGAAATTGGTGGATACGCTTGGGATAAGGCCGGTTGGATCTGGTATCTTACCTTGAGGGATAAGCTGGGTACCACCTCAGAATTTAAGGATGCTGCCAGAGAGACATACAAGGTGGCAGGTGACCGATTTGGTGTTGGCAGCCTGGAACAAAAAGCTGTCCGTAAAGGTTGGGAAGAGATAGGTGTTGAGATTATTGAACAGCCTCCGACCCCTCAACCCCCTGAACCCCCAGGATGCTCCGCAGGTGCGCCAGACTTTATCAGGTCTTTCTTCACCCCCTCTTAGGGAGTAGCCCTGTTTCTGGCGTCGGACTAAAATTTCACGGGTAGGGAGATAGGGAGATAGGGAGATAGGGAGATAGGAACCCACCCCTCTCCCCATCACCCCACACCCCAGACACTGCCCACCTTAAAATTAATAACTAGAATTAATCACAATGGTGCAAGATCTAATAAGTAAAGACGGGGGTGTTATGAAAATATACTTTGAGCGTAGTGGCGGTTTTATGGGGATGAATATGGCAACTGAGGTTGATACTGAATCCCTATCGCCAGAAGAAGCTGATCAGTTGCAAGGTCTGCTGAATACTACTAGTTTTTTTGAGCTACCAGCACAGCTGATGTCATCAACACCAGGTGCCGATCAGTTTAGCTACAAACTGACAGTGGAAGTCGCTGGACGGAAAAAAACTGTGGAAATTGGTGATACAGCAGTTCCTGAGATGCTGCAACCTTTGCTAAGACGCTTGACCACTATGGCACGGTCAAGGTCGAATTAAGAATTAAGAATTAAGAATTAAGAATTAAGAATTAAGAATTAAGTTAGAATTAAGAATTAAGTTAGAATTAAGAATTAAGAATTAAGAATTAAGAATTTATAATTCTCCATTCTCCATTCTTCATTCTCCATTCTTCATTCTCCATTCTTCATTCTTCATTCTCCATTCTCCATTATTAATTCTTCATTCTCCATTATCCATTCTTCATTCTTCATTCTCCATTATCCATTCTTCATTCTTCATTCTTCATTCTCCATTCTTCATTCTTCATTCTCCATTCTTCATTCTCCATTTTCCATTCTTCATTCTTCATTCTACATTCTTCATTCTTCATTCTTCATTCTAAAATAACGTAGTCGGAGCATAGGGGATAATATCGGGATCGAATCCTCCCACTTGATTAGTGCGGATAACCCAAAGTTTAGCGCCATGGTTTAACAAAAGATTAGCGATTTCGTCATGACCACGTCGTGGTAGTATAGTGCGCCAGCTAGTAAGTCCTCTAATGATCGGGATAATGGGATTGTCACTGGTAGCAACTCCCACCAAGGTTTCAGCATTTTCCTTCCAGTCACTACGAACAATTCCTAGGGGAGTCAGTTGTTTTTCTAGTGCTTGTCCCAACTCGGATAATTGTTGAAATCGTTGAGTTTGGGGATGATCTGGATGACTTTTCAACCACTCTTGAATTTCAGGATTGGCATTCACTTCATCTTCTATCTGTTGGATTGCTACATAAAGCGCTTGATTGGAGTCTTGCACACAGGATTCTGCTGGTGAAACCAATGCTGCACCGTCACCATCCCCCGTGCGGTAGCGAGCCATCATTACTTGTAACTGATGCTTCAATTCGTCCAAGGGTGATAGTTTAATATCACCAAACTCGTAGTCTTGGGTGACTGCATCCAACTTAACAATCACATCAGAAACAGGTCGATTGCCTAACCAACCCCGCTGCAAATTTCCCATATAGTTCGGCCATTTGATTGACCCTGAAACAATGCCATCGGGGTTACTAGCATAAACTTGATCGTACTCTATATCAAAGCGTAATTCATCGCTTAATGGGTCACGCACTACATGAGCAATACCATAGGCAAAGTGACCGCTTACCATATTAAAAAGGGCACGTTCATCTTTTTTATTACCACCAATTCCCCCAAAAAGATGGATGACAATTCCCCGGTCTCCTTCTTGCCAACGGGATATCGCCGCCTCTGCTTCTTCAGCTAAAGGATCCAGCAGAACTGTGTTGCCAGTACCTTTTTGCTGTTCGGTATTTTCCCAATTTTTTTCCTTAATGTAAGTTACCCCTTCCTCAACTCCCAAAATTACTTGATCTGGCTCTAGCATCATCAAAGCCCTAGGTTCAATCCCTTGGGTAACAAAAATGCCGTCAGGATCCTGAGCACCATAAATATACCAACCAGCGCTATTTAGAGGAGAGTCTTCAATCTGGGAATTGGTAGATCTAGGGATGCCATCCCGGTCAGCCACCACTTGAGGAATACGAATAATTTCTTGAGGTCCATCAAATTGTTTTGAGTCTTTATTAAGCGGGAGACACTTCAAAGCGATCGCTGTCAAGAGCCTCCCGTTTAATAATAGTAACCAAGCCATAGAAGCGACCAGTAATTTGCACTGGCTCTTCGGCAATAGTCAAAGACGTCCTTGTTTCTGACTCAGTCACAATTGGATTTTTTACCATGACAATCACATTATCGTCAGGTCTGTCTGCAGCCAACGATTCCAGGGGACCTACTTGATTGAGATTATTTAATCGAACCGGATGGATAGTGCCCCCTGTCATGCTATCTTCAGTGGCTTGATTAAAGTTAATATCTGTGGTAACTCGCTTCACATAGTCTTGGATCCCTGGAACATCCTTAGTCCATCCTAAGGTCACAATTTGTCCCACCAAATGCTGATATTCAGCAGCAGCATGGTAGACTTCCAAGAAGACAGAATCATCTGTTGTTCGTTCCTCCTTTGGCGGCTCGATCAGTCGTCCTATCCACTCACTAACGGGTTGATAAAGACTCGATGATAGGGTCTGATTTACGGGATAATAGCTAGGTTGATTTATCTCCTCGTTACGACAAAGTTCGTAGTTAGATGGTTTCGGTTCGGTCATTTTTTTCTGGGCTTGAGAGTAGATAAAAAATACCACCCCGATTACTAAAATTACGATAACCAGGACGATTACTAAAGGGTTTTGGATATTTACAGTTTTTAACATAGTTTTAAAATGACTTGTCAAACTATGGTTTTTTTAAGGGAACAGGGAGTAGGGAGTAGGGAGTAGGGAATCGGGAGTAGGGAATCGGGGTAAGAAAATTGACTGTACCTGATAATTATGACAACCGCTTTAATAGTATAGTCGTTGCAATTACCTATCTCCAAACTTCTCATAATTTCCTATCTTTCCCACATTTAGCACACTTCCCTCTCTTCCCCGATTCCCGATTCCCGATTCCCGATTCCCGATTCCCTACTCCCGATTCCCGATTCCCGATTCCCGATTCCCTACTCCCTACTCCCTATTCCCTACTCCCTTTAATTTGACGCAGCCACATCCATCCTAGAACGGCTATGATCAGAGAAACCCAACCGGTCAAGGGCTTTAGCAACAAAAATCCTCCAATAGCTAACATGGCTCCAAACATTAGCAATATCGATGCCAGCACCCGTTTTAGATCGTGTTCCAAATCCTGGATTGGAGCTAAACCGGTGCGAAGCTGCTGACGTTTCCAGCCAGGCCCAGCTGGACGCACCCGTCGATAAAATTCATCTAAGGTGGTATCAGATTCTGGTGGCGTGAGTAACATCACCACTATCCACAAAACACCAGTAATTCCAGCAGTTACCAGCAGACGCCAACCAAAGTCAGGAATCTGAATAACTGGCACGACACTGGTACCAAACCCGACTACAAAACCAGCAACCATGGCGGTTAGTTCCGCAGCAGCATTAATCCGCCACCAGAACCAACGTAACATTAACACTAATCCCGGTCCGGTACCAATGGCAATTACTAACCGGAACACGGTGGCAACGTCTGTGGCAAAGAAGGCGGCAATGGCTCCTAAAACCGTGACCAGCACTGATGCGATCCGCCCCACAAAGACGAGTTCTGATTCTGTGGCTTGGGGATGCACAAAGCGCAAATAGAGGTCATTAGTGAGATAGGAGGCTCCCCAGTTAATGGAGGTAGACACGGTACTCATAAATGCCGCAATTAGGGAAGTTACCACTATCCCGAGTATGGCTGGTGGCAAAAAGTCTAGCATCAGTTTGGGATACCCCAATTCCCGGTCTGGCAAATCTGGATAGATTACCATTGCGGCGAGGGCAACTAATATCCAGGGCCAGGTTCGGATTACATAGTGAAAGATATTGAATAGCCAAGCCGCTTTCTCGGCATCTGCTTCATTTTTGGATGCGGCCAAACGCTGGACAAATTCACCACCGCCATCACTGCGACGCCATGCCCACCATTGCAGGAACACATAGGCAGAGAATGTGCTAGCACTGATGCCAGCAGTTTCACTCCAACTAATGCCTCCGGAACCAACCGTGAGGGGAAAAAAGGCTAGTACATCCTGTTGGGTTACTTGTTGCACTTTTGGGATTAGTTGATGAATACCACCGACATGGTTAATGGCAACTACAGCAACTATCATTGCTCCGAGTAGGGCAAAAAAGAATTGGAAGAAATCTGTAGCTACTACGCCCCACAGTCCAGCAAAGCCAGCGTAAACTAAGACTAGAACACTTACTCCTAATACACTCCAGAGTTTTACACTACTGGCTTCGGGGGCAATACCAAGGCTTTGCCAAATTTCTAGAGCACCTACTACTTTGACCATGGCTAACATGGCATAGCCAATGGCAATACAGTTGATTGGTACAGCAAACAGAAAGGCTTTGGTTCCCCGTAATAGGGCAGCGATGGAGCCACCATAACGGATTTCGGTGAGTTCGGCATCAGTCACAATTTCTGAACGTCGCCACATCCGGGCAAAGATGTAAATCATGATCAGATGGGATATGCCAAAACTCCACCATTCCCAGTTGCCCGCAATGCCTCGATTGCCAACTACCCCGGCAATGTAGAGGGGGGTATCAATGGAGAAAGTAGTGGCAGCCATACTGGTCCCTGCTAACCACCAGGGGAGCGATCGCCCCGAAACAAAGAAATCAACAAGACTGCCGGAAGCCTTGCGAGATAGGTATAGTCCTAACCCTAGGGACAAGACTAAGTAGACTAGGACAATCAGCCAATCAACGAGTTGCATAAATTCCGGTTGCTGCTCACGGATTGAGATATCATATCAGATTCCGATCTGGGGAGTGTGGGGAATCGGGAATCGGGAATCGGGAATCGGGAGTCGGGAATCGGGAATCGGGAATCGGGAATCGGGAATCGGGAATCGGGAATCGGGAATCGGGAAAAGAAGTTGCGTAGGGTGCGTTAGGGACGGGCTCGCACTGATTTTCCGCCTGGTAGTGTTGGGATAGCCCGTCCCGTAACGCACCGCCAGTGTTGGGATAGCCCTTCCGAAAATTGCCACAGGCTGGAAGCCTGTTCCACCAAGATGCCCGTTACACCCACCGGGTCAAACAGCATGGATTGAGATGCACCCCATCACAGGCTGGAAGCCTGTGCCACAAAGTTCTCGAAGCCTGTGCCACGGAATTGCCGATTTTTCTTACTCTCTCAGGACAACTGATTAATTTCATCCACACTCAACTCCGTATATTGAGCAATATCCTTCAAGGGTAACCCTGCTGCTTTCATCCGTTTAGCAACCTGCTGTTTTACCTTAAGTTTGCCTTCTTCGATAGCAGCTTGTTTTAGACCTTCAAGTCTACCTTGTTTAAAACCTTCCTGAATACAGGTTTGGACAACACTGTACATATCCCGGTAGACCTTCAGGCTATCATAGTACAGGGCTTGCTCTTTTGGTGAGAAATCGGCAATTTCGGCCACTTCAAATAGCTGGGCAAACACATCCCCTGGAAAGGATTCAGGGGGAGCTTTAAATTCACCGAGATGCTTCAATAAAAATAACCACTTGTCAAAATGGGTTTCTAATTGATCAACCGATTTAGTAAATTTCGGTAGTTCAATATAAATGGATGTCAACTTATTATATAACAGTTCACAGTATTGATTGTTTAGCTCTACCACATGCAACAGTTCTGGATTGTCCTTATGGTCATTAAAAATAAAATCCAGAATACCAACGGTGTAGACTGCGGTTAGCTGATCATCCCAATTTCCCAGTTGCGCCTGTTCTTGGATGGGAAACGTGCCATAGTAGACACTGGGGTCTTTGAAAAAATTGTGGTCTGCTTTTTGGATTTCCACCATGAACCGTTCACCGGTTGTGCTCTGACAATAACTATCAAAAATCGCTCTTCTGTTCACTAAGCTGTTGCCAAAGAATTCCGGAGTCTTAATGGTGACATCCTGAATCTGATGGTGGGCAGGTAACAGAGTATTCAAGAAGTCAATTAACAGTGCTTTGTTGGACTCAGTGCCAAAGACCCGCTTAAAGCCGAAATCCGTAAGCAGGTGAATGTATTTATCTCGCCAGAGGAACACCATATTAATAGATAAAGGGTAAGCTATCAGCTATTAGCTTATGGGCTATGGGGATGGTTGAGGAAAAAACTGTTTTGAATAAAATTTGAGTTAAGTCAGCCTATCAACACCGATCCCCCTCCCGTCCCCCGCGCGGAAGGGGGAAGCCAGAGCCAGATCCGTGATTGTTCCCCCCTTGCTAAGGGGGGTTAGGGGGGATCTCCAGGAATTGAACTTTCTTAACCGAGTATCTGGACTTCGACCGTGAGTATTTGAATACCGTGGTTGAGGCTCTGAGCCTCGTGAACGAACCTCAGAGCCTCTCCGTCGATGATTTGAATACCGTGAACGAACCTCAGAGCCTCTCCGTCGATGATTTGAATACCGTGAACGAACCTCTGAGCCTCGACGGTGAGTATTTGAATACCGTTGTTGAACCTCTGAACCTCGTGAACGAACCTCTGAGCCTCGACGGTGAGTATTTGAATACCGTTGTTGAACCTCTGAACCTCGTGAACAAACCTGTGAACCTATTCCCTATTCCCGACTCCCGACTCCCTATTCCCTGTTCCCTGTTCCCTTTTCCCTAAGGCATACCCATAACTTCTCTTTAGCTTCAGGATTCCTAACAAAGTAATCTTCCAGCAATTCACAGCCCCGACCCAGCAGCTCACCTAAACTTTCAACCTTCCAAATTCTGGCAGTGTTGTCCGATGAAGCCGTGGCCAGCCTCTGTCCAGAAGGGCTGAAGGCTACACTATATACAAAGGACTGATGCCCTCTGAGCACGGCGATTTCATTGCCCTGGTTGTCCCAAATTCTGGCAGTGCCGTCTAATGAAGCCGTGGCCAATCTCTGTCCAGAAGGGCTGAAGGCTACACTTAATACCTTGGACTGATGCCCTCTGAGCACGGCGATTTCATTGCCCTGGTTGTCCCAAATTCTGGCGGTGTTGTCCGATGAAGCCGTGGCCAGCCTCTGTCCAGAAGGGCTGAAGGCTACAGTATATAAACCCCTCTGATGCCCTCTGAGCACAGCGATTTCATTGCCCTGGTTGTCCCAAATTCTGGCGGTTTTGTCATCTGAAGCTGTGGCCAGCCTCTGTCCAGAAGGGCTGAAGGCTACAGTATCTAAACCCTTCTGATGCCCTCTGAGCACAGCGATTTCATTGCCCTGGTTGTCCCAAATTCTGGCGGTTTTGTCCCTTGATGCCGTGGCCAGCCTCTGTCCATCGGGGCTGAAGGCTACACTTGATACAGTGGACTGATGCCCTCTGAGCACGGCGATTTGATTGCCCTGGTTGTCCCAAATTCTGGCGGTGTTGTCCCTTGATGCCGTGGCCAGCCTCTGTCCATCCGGGCTGAAGGCTACACTTAATACCTTGGACTGATGCCCTCTGAGCACGGCGATTTCATTGCCCTGGTTGTCCCAAATTCTGGCGGTTTTGTCATCTGAAGCCGTGGCCAGCCTCTGTCCAGAAGGGCTGAAGGCTACACTTATTACCGGGTCCTGATGCTCGCTGAGCACGGCGATTTGATTGCCCTGGTTGTCCCAAATTCTGGCGGTTTTGTCCCTTGATGCCGTGGCCAGCCTCTGTCCAGAAGGGCTGAAGGCTACAGTATCTAAACCCTTCTGATGCCCTCTGAGCACGGCGATTTCATTGCCTTGGTTGTCCCAAATTCTGGCGGTGTTGTCATAGGAAGCCGTGGCCAGCCTCTGTCCATCCGGGCTGAAGGCTACACTTGATACCGGGTCCTGATGCCCTCTGAGCACGGCGATTTCATTGCCTTGGTTGTCCCAAATTCTGGCGGTGCCGTCTATTGATGCCGTGGCCAGCCTCTGTCCATCCGGGCTGAAGGCTACACTTAATACCCTAGACTGATGCCCTCTGAGCACAGCGATTTGATTGCCCTGGTTGTCCCAAATTCTGGCGGTGCCGTCTATTGATGCCGTGGCCAGCCTCTGTCCATCCGGGCTGAAGGCTACACTATATACAAAGGACTGATGCCCTCTGAGCACGGCGATTTCATTGCCCTGGTTGTCCCAAATTCTGGCGGTGTTGTCATAGGAAGCCGTGGCCAGCCTCTGTCCATCCGGGCTGAAGGCTACACTTGATACCGGGTCCTGATGCCCTCTGAGCACGGCGATTTCATTGCCCTGGTTGTCCCAAATTCTGGCGGTGTTGTCATAGGAAGCCGTGGCCAGCCTCTGTCCATCGGGGCTGAAGGCTACACTTAATACCGGGTCCTGATGCCCTCTGAGCACGGCGATTTCATTGCCCTGGTTGTCCCAAATTCTGGCGGTGCCGTCTCGTGAAGCCGTGGCCAGCCTCTGTCCATCCGGGCTAAAGGCTACACTTGATACCTCGGACTGATGCCCTTTGAGCACAGATATTTCATGGCCCTTTCTGTCCCAAATTCTGGCAGTGCGGTCATGTGAACCAGTGGCCAGCCTCTGTCCATCCGGGCTGAAGGCTACACTTAATACCGAGGACTGATGCCCTTTGAGAACTGCCCGTTCTCGGAATTGACTAATACTCTGGTGGAGGGCATATAGAGGACTGATAGAAGGATAGTCATCCAGGGGGCGACCATCTTTTACTATCTTATATAGCTCTTCTCCAGTCTTCATTGCCTGGTACAAAAGCCTTTCCCCTCTTGTATTGGTGCCGTAGTAAACATTATCCGGTAACTGTCGTGAAATACTAAGCCCTTCCCGTTCTAGTCGCGTGCCTGTTTTGGCTTCGTGTATTTCTTGTCTAGCGTTGACACCAGCCACTATAGCAACAATTAAGGACAAACCCAGTACAATTCCCCCTGTGCGTATGGTTCGGTTAGCTTTCTTTTGAGCCTTGGCTAATATCTCACTAGCCTCTTTCTCAGCCGCCAAAGCCTTTTGCACTTCTCCCTTATCTAAAACCTGACTAGCTCTCAAGAACTGGGAATCCAAATCGCTTAAGGCTTTTCCCCTCGACCATTGTTCCGCCTGCTCTAATGCTTTACCCCGCAACAATCTAGACTCATCCTTACACCCAGAATCAACCCAAGCGGTAAACGCCTCAGAGTAGGGGCGCAGTCTGGCCAATTCTGTCTTGACCCAATTGGAATTGAAAACCTCCCCATAAATCCGGTTGTTAACTTCCAAACAACCATCACGCTCAACCACCAGCCCCGATATTCTTAATTCCGTCTGTTCTTCACTTCCATCAGCAGCTAGACTACCGTAATCCAACACTTGCTGATACAAACCCAACAGCATACCAGCCCGTTGCTCATTCCTGAGAATGCGATCGCGTATAGTCTTCAAATGCTCCTGTTCATCCTGGGCTTCCCAATTCTCTATGATCTGCCTACGCACGATCTGGTCTAGGGAAAGACTATTGCCCGATTCCCAAGTCTGGACTACCAAACGACACACGCGCTGAGTCAGAAACGGTTGTCCCCCCGTCCAGTTTACTATTTCACCTAACACCTGTTCAGGATTATTAACTTTACCTTCCAAGCCCGGAACCAAAGGCGCTTTGGCCTCCTGAAAGGTAAACCCAGTCAACCGAATATCCTGACCAACATTAAACGGGGTGCGCTGTTTATCCTGAATTAAATCTGCGGGAGTTGCCACCCCCAGCAAACAAAAGGTTAGACGCTTGTAGGCTGGATTGTCGGCTCTTTGATTGTAACAAGCCCTAATGAAGGCAAATAAATCATCTTTAAACGTAACTTTAATAATACTATCAATCTCATCCAGAAAAATAACAATCGGTTGACTTAGTTCGTTTAGGATAACCGACTCAATAAACTCATCTAACCACTGCACTGGCGAGAATCTATCACGCTCTTTTAACCAAGGAATTACCTGGACTTTTCCCTTTAATTCAAAACTCTTGGCAAGACTTCTAATCAAACTGCCATACCACTTCTCGGAGGTTACGTCATTGCCAATCCTGGTAACATCAATAGAGGCACAAGCTACTCCCGCCTTTGTGAGCTTTTCCATGGTTCGCACCCGCAAACTGGACTTCCCCATCTGTCGGGAATTGAGCACATAACAAAACTCCCCAGCCATCAATGCCTGAAAAAGATCGTGATCAGCTTTTCGGGTGACATAAGTGGGTTCATCTTGAGGTAAACTACCTCCTACTTTGTAGATTATTGATTGTTGATTGGTCATTACAGCGGTTTGCAATTCGGTGAGGTACAAATTTCTGGGTTTTAGGGAGCAGGGAGTAGGGAGTAGGGAGCAGTGATAAGAGTGTACCAAGTGTGGGAAGTCTGGGAAGTCTGGGAAGTCTGGCGAGATAGGATAGAGAAGAAGTAGTTTTCAATAATTTGGTATAGTTAAAGATGTTTTTGCTCATTGTTATCGTACTTATTGCTATGTTGATAATAATGATATTACCCCTACTCCCTACTCCCTACTCCCTACTCCCTACTCCCTACTCCCTACTCCCTACTCCCTACTCCCTACTCCCTACTCCCTAAAATGCGATCGCTAAAATACTCACGATACAAATTACATCTCAAACTACAATCATTGCCATGGCGCTCAACCAGTCCAATACTTTCCAACTTGCGAGTGATAGTAGCATCTAGGCGCACTGGGTTGGGTGTACTAACTAATTGTTTAACAGCGTCCAGCAATTCGGGATGCTCTTGAATAGTAGTTAACAGTAAGTACAAATGACTGCTATAAATTCCAGCTTCTGTGGGGGCTAAAGCCAAAAGAGTATCTAGTGTCTTTTCTACTTCTTGGTGATTCTTGAGATAATCAAAAGCTTGGGATAATAAATCAGGATGTCCCCCCACCATTGCCATCAGTTTCGTTACTGAATCCACAGACAAATTCAATCCATAACCCTGGGCAAATCTCTTAACCTGATCAGAATCAAACTCTAGTAAATCTATAGGTAATCCCACATTAAACGGGGACTTATTTATATCTAAATCAATGTAAATTTCCGTAGCATGAGCCACCACCAACCGCAGTTTTTTCCAACTATCGTCAAACTTGCCACTCTCATGCCAACTACGGAGCAAGGGCAGAAACCCTTCAGCAATCTCTTGATGGTGAAACACTCTATCAAGGTCATCCAAACACAACAGTAACGGAGTTTCTAAAGAGTCTAACAAATACTCTTCAAAGTAGGCCGTGCAGTTGTCAATACTGGTAAATAAACTATCATCCCAATAGGTTTCTAACTGATTGGGCAATTTCAGTTTGTTACCAACTTGCCCACAAAAAGACTTTAAAAATATATCTAAGTTAGTGAAAGGGAGCTGATTCATATTTAAATAAACCTTTCCATAACCCTGTTTTTGGCCATGGGCGATAATCTTCCTAATCAGTAAGGTTTTGCCCATCAGCTTTGGGGCTTTAATCCGAATTAACGCTCCCGATTTAACAATTTCCTGATAACAACGAGCTTCAATGGGTGGGCGCTCAATATATATCTCGTGATTAGCTCTAGTTGGAGACGATGGTAACTCGTACTTTTTTAAAACTTTATCAGCTACTAACTCAGGCTTATAGGTATAAACGATTTCAACTAATTCATCACGACAATTATAACCGTTAGCTTCAATATCAAAGTCTTGATATATATTATAAATATGCTTTCTTACAGTATTTTTATGATCGACACCTAGCACTTTGTCTTTGATTTCTATATCTGTCTTGCCACCAACCACCGCCTCCAAAACTTGTCGCCTTTTCGGAGGCATGTTCTTGTATTTTTCCTCGAAGGCTTCTTTACTAATCATAAGCGATCGCTGCTTGTGCCGTAGGTATTCCTATGCTTAGGATAGACTATTATTTAGTAGTTGAGTAAGATTGATACAATAATTTCACGAGTTTTTTTTAAAGTAGTTAAAAAATAATATAAACTATCTTTTTAGAGCTTCACTAATGTGAAGATGTGAAGTGCGATGAAGTAACCTGAAGTTTTTTTGTAAGGTTTCAGCTTAAGCGCTACGCGAACAGCGATTAGCCATCAGTCATTCGCGTAGCGTGGCCAACGGCCAAGGCCAACGGCTGACGGCTGACGGCTGACGGCTAACTGCTTACCAAAAAAAAAATCGGTCAAGGTTTGTTTAACCAATGCTTGACCGAATTCTATTATATAAGCCATTACAAGTATTGCTTAAGTCAGCAACTGATCCAAAACAACAACATCCTAACTCAGTAAACTAACCTCCACAAAACAAATTTTACTCATGGTCGCCAGGGGGTCAAACCCTGGCAAATTACTATCCTAGTCTACGTAGAAATAGCGAATCAAAAAAGTCATCACCTCATCAGGCTTCCCCGTAGGCTCGGGAGTGCTCCACTCGTTGGGATAGGCGTATTTAAGGCCATAAAGGGCAATAATTGTCTTCCAAACTTTTTCAGGAGAACCGATCAAGATCAGCTTGACTTTCTTAGGTTTGCGACCAGGGTTTTCTGGGGTGTTCTTGTCATCGGAGTTAGGCGGAATGTTCTTGGTCATGAATCGTGATTCCTCTAAATGGCTTATAATATTAATATATTAATTTATTAACCCAATGTCAAGGAATTTAGAAATTTTTTTTATTACGAAATATGGATAATGTGGAGAGTAAAATAAATCGTAGGGTGGGCAGTGCTTCCTAGCAATTTTTCAGATTGTAGTCAGTTAAATCGGCACTGCCCACCAACAGAAAATTAATTGTAAAATAGAGTAAAATAAATCGTAGGGTGGGCAGTGCTTCCTAGCAATTTTTCAGATTGTAGTCAGTTAAATCGGCACTGCCCACCAACAGAAAATTAATTGTAAAATAGAGTAAAATGAATCGTAGGGTGGGCAGTGCTTCCTAGGAATTTTCAAGGTTGTAGTCAGTTAAATCGGCACTGCCCACCAACAGAAAATTAATTGTAAAATAGTAAAATAAATCGTAGGGTGGGCAGTGCTTCCTAGCAATTTTTCAGATTGTAGTCAGTTAAATCGGCACTGCCCACCAACAGAAAATTAATTGTAAAATAGAGTAAAATTAATCGTAGGATGGGCAGTAATCATACCAATTCCAAAGCTTGTAGTAAATTAAATCGGCACTGCCCACCAACAGAAAATTAATTGTAAAATAGATTAAAATAAATCGTAGGGTGGGCAGTAATCATACCAATTCCAAAGCTTACCATCGCGATTATACTTACTGCCCACCCTACATCAACTATTCATGATGGTGCGTTACGGGGCGGGCTGTTTCAACCAGAAAGAGGCGCAAAATCATGGCTAGCCCGCCCCTAACGCACCCTACGCAACTGTTCCCTGTTCCCTATTCCCTATTCCCTAGTTTCACGATTGTTTGTCAAGCAGTGAAACAATAATTACGGATATATTATTCGAGATTCACCAATAGTAAAGACCGTGAACTAAGTGAACTTTGACCCACAAATCCAGATTATTAATTTTGAGAGCCTATAGTTGGAGATAAGAGCGTTACTGAACTAAAGGCTGAATAAATTATGTCTAAACCAAACAAAGAATATGACCCAGAAACCACCTACTTGAACGAGCGCATTCGTCAAGCCAACCTTTCCTTTAACTTGCTTGTCGGGGCTACAATTCTAAGCGGGATTGTAGGTCTAGCAGGCGCAGGATTATTAATGTCCAAACAGCTATCTGATGGAATAGTTACTACCAGTGTGGGATTAGCATCGAATATTGCTTTTGTTAAGCTAGCTAAGGATGCTAATGACCGGCTAGATGAAGCGATTGAAGATGAGGAGGAAAAGTAATAACTAGTAATTATAGCCGATGGGAATAGGAAACTCTGTTCCCTATTCCCGACAACTGTTGGGAAGTCTAATGTATCGCTGCGGGTGTTAGATGCTGCTCATATCCCCGCCAGACACCAACTAATACTCCTTGAACCTGGACATGTTTTGCCATAATTTCTATGGGGTGGTATTTAGCATTAGAGGGTTTAAGAGTAACTTTATCACCCTTACGATAGAAACGTTTCAAGGTAGTACCATGTCCATCCACCCGTGCCGCTACAATTAGACCATTCTTGATGTCATCGGGATCAGGCACTGGTCGCATAATCACCACATCCCCTTCTGCAATTAGGTCTTCGATCATGCTGTCTCCAGTAACCCGCAGAGCAAAATTACCTGGTTGATAGAAAAAGCCAGATATATCCAACTCCTCAACTGTGTCGGTGAAAGGTTCCACTAGGCCCCCGGCTGCGATCGCTCCTAATACAGGAACTCCCAAATTACAATGCCGCAGCAGCCTAATCGTCCGGGCTTTTCCTTCAGTCCAATCAATATATCCCTTGCTACGCAAATGTTCCAGCCTACTCTGAATCGGTGCTGGTGAGCGCAAGTTCATTGCTCTCATCATTTGCCGGATCGAAGGGGCATGGTGTGAGATGCGAATATAATTAACCAGCCAATCGTAGAGTTCTTGTTGAGCAGATGTGAGGTTTTCCATAAGACTCTTGACAAAAAATGGTCGTTCTTAGTGATTGCTCTATAGAACATTGGTACTATCAACTATTGTCATTTGTCCAGAGTATTGTTCGGGAGTGGAGGGTGGGAAGTGTGGGAAGTGTGGGAAGTGTGGGGAGGGTGGGGAGATGGGGAGATGGGGAGATGGGGAGATGGGGAGATGGGGAGATGGGGAGATGGGGAGATGGGGAGGGTGGGGAGATGGGGAGATGGGGAGGGTGGGGAGGCCATGCGGTATATGTCACTGGTTACGCATTACCTTCTAGCTATGAAACAAATCGATACGGGAATAAG
>NZ_JAAHHZ010000119.1:0-14118 GCF_010672005.1 Moorena sp. SIO4A5
AAGACAAACTAGTCAAGACAAACTAATTAAAAAATACTTGTTATGGGCATCCGTAGCTATAGACCATACACCCCAGGCACTCGTCAGGGTACTGTCTCAGACTTCGCTGAGATTACTCGGACTGAGCCAGAAAAATCCCTAACCAAGTCTAAGCATCGTAAAAAAGGTCGCAATAATCGCGGTGTTATTACCTGTCGCCATCGCGGTGGCGGACATAAGCGTCTATACAGGGTAATTGACTTCCGCCGGGATAAGCACAATATTCCAGCAAAAGTGGCAGCAATTGAGTATGACCCCAATCGGAATGCTAGGATTGCGCTCCTCTACTATCAAGATGGGGAAAAGCGATATATCTTGCATCCTGTGGGTTTGGAAGTGGGGTCAAGCATCATATCTGGGCCTGACTCTCCCATCGAAATAGGCAATGCCTTGCCCCTAAAGGATATTCCCTTAGGCACAAACGTGCATAACGTTGAACTGATCCCAGGGCGAGGAGCACAGATTGTTCGTGCTGCCGGGGCAACTGCTCAAGTGCAAGCAAAAGAAGGTGACTATGTCACCCTAAAGCTGCCCTCTAGTGAAGTCAGGATGTTGCGTAAAGAATGCTACGCCACTATTGGACAGGTCGGTAATGTTGAAGCGAGAAACTTGAGTTTAGGCAAAGCTGGTCGCAATCGACATAGAGGCCGTCGTCCCCAAGTACGGGGCAGTGTAATGAACCCGGTAGATCACCCCCATGGCGGTGGTGAGGGTAGAGCTCCGATTGGTAGAAGTGGTCCAGTAACCCCCTGGGGTAAACCAGCCTTGGGAGCCAAAACTCGTAAGGTCAAAAAGCAAAGTAGTTCTTTAATTGTCCGGCGTAGGCGGAAATCCTCGAAGCGAGGGCGCGGCGGTCGCGATTCTTAAGGAGTTGAACGTTAAAGTTAGCAGGTTAAAGGTTGTAACTAGCAACTACTAACTACAAACTAGCAACTATTAACTACCAACTAACAACTAAAAACTAACGAGCGTTGAATTATGGGTCGTTCATTAAAAAAAGGTCCTTTTATAGCCGATAGTCTTCTGACTAAGATTGAAACCTTGAATGCTAAAGGCCAAAAACAGGTGATTAAAACCTGGTCAAGAGCCTCAACCATTGTGCCGCAGATGGTAGGTCACACCATTGCCGTTCATAACGGGCGGACACATGTACCAGTTTTTATCAATGAGCAGATGGTAGGTCATAAGCTGGGCGAATTTGCCCCGACTCGAACATTTCGGGGACATGTTAAGGATGGTAAGGCCCGTCGTTAAAGTGATTAGTTCAGTAGTTAGTAGCTATAAAGAAAGCAAATGATGGAACGATGGCGATAGACACTACAGCAGAAACTAAAGCGATCGCACGCTACATTCGAATGTCTCCAAGTAAGGTCAGGCGAGTACTTGACCAAATTCGAGGGCGTTCCTATCGGGAAGCTCTGATCATTCTGGAATTCATGCCCTACCGGGCTTGCCAACCAGTATTGAAAGTACTACGCTCCGCTGTTGCCAATGCTGAACACAATTCAGGTATTGACCCGGCTAGCTTATACATCACTAAAGCTTTTGCGGATATGGGACCAAGCTTGAAGCGATATCGACCAAGGGCTCAAGGTCGTGCTTATCAGATTCGCAAGCCAACCTGTCATATCACAGTGGCTGTTTCTCCAGAAGTAGATGATTAGTTAGTGAGTTAATTGAGAATTACCAAGGGCAAACACTAATAGCGCTATGGCTCGATAATAGGGAAAGAAAAGAACAGTGGGACAGAAAATACATCCAATTGGTTTTCGGCTAGGTATCACGCAAGAGCATCGCTCTCGCTGGTTTGCCGACTCAAAGCGTTATCCGCTTCTGTTGCAGGAAGACTACCAAATCAGACAATATGTTGAGAAAAACCTCAATAATGCTGGAATTTCTGACATCCGGATTGAGCGCAAAGCTGACCAGATTGATTTAGAAATTCATACAGCTCGACCTGGGGTAGTTGTTGGTCGTGGTGGCAGTGGTATTGAGTCTTTGCGTGTCGGTCTGCAAAAAGCCCTGCACAACAGTCGTCAAATTCGCATCAACGTTGTAGAAGTATCGCGGGTGGATGCAGATGCTACCCTAATTGCCGAGTACATTGCCCAACAACTAGAGCGCCGAGTTTCCTTCAGACGAGTGGTTCGTCAAGCAATTCAGCGGGCTCAGCGGGCTGATGTCCAAGGCATTAAAGTTCAGGTAGGTGGTCGGTTAAATGGAGCTGAAATTGCCCGAAGCGAGTGGACTCGTGAAGGACGAGTTCCCCTCCATACCCTCCGGGCAAATATTGACTATTCCTACAAAACGGCTCAAACCATTTATGGAATTTTGGGCATTAAAGTTTGGGTGTTCAAAGGGGAAGTGATTCCCGGTCAAGAAGAAAAGCCTACCCCTAACACAGCTCAACCTCGTCGCCGTCAGCCAAAACGCCGCCAGCAGTTTGAAGACCGGTCAAATGACTAGTTACTAATGACTAGTCATTTTAAAATTGCTTGCTTGTTAATTGTCAGTTTTCAGTTTTCGATTTTCAATTAACAAAGAACAAATTATGTTAAGTCCAAAAAGAACAAAATTTCGCAAACAGCACCGGGGAAGAATGAAGGGTATGGCCACTCGTGGCAGTACCATTAACTTTGGTGATTATGCGCTGCAAGCCACAGAACCAGCTTGGATTACCTCCCGCCAAATCGAAGCAGGTCGTCGGGCAATGACCCGCTACGTTCGTCGTGGTGGCAAAATCTGGATTCGAATTTTCCCAGATAAACCAGTCACCATGCGTCCAGCAGAAACTCGTATGGGTTCTGGAAAAGGTTCCCCAGAGTTTTGGGTAGCAGTAGTTAAACCCGGTCGGATTATCTATGAAATCGCTGGGGTAAGCGAAGAGGTTGCTCGCGAAGCCATGCGTCTGGCTGCTAACAAATTTCCGATTAAATTGAAGTTCATTTCTCGTGAAGGGGAACAGGTATAAGCTATGGCTCTGCCCAAGATAGAAGATGCTAGAAGCCTGAGCGATGCCGAACTGGAGCAGGAAATTTTAGCAGCTAAGCGTCAGTTGTTTGACTTGCGCCTGCAAAAGGCAACCAAACGCTTAGAAAAACCTCACCAGTTTAAGCATCTGAAGCACCGAATCGCTCAGCTAATGACAGTAGAACGAGAACGCCAACTCGCTCAGAAAGAATCAACAGATACCTCACAAAGTGATACCCCACAATCAGAAGAAAGTGATACCCCACAATCAGAATCAGACGAATAGGAAAGATTATGGCAGCAAAAGAGAGAGTTGGCCTGGTGGTCAGCGACAAAATGGACAAAACTGTGGTGGTGGCTATTGAAAATCGGTCTCCCCACCCAAAGTACGGCAAAATTGTTGTGCGTACCAAGCGATACAAAGCTCATGATGAGGAAAATAAATGTAAAGAAGGCGATCGCGTTCGGATTAGAGAAACACGACCACTGAGTCGTACCAAACGCTGGATGGTTGCTGAAATCGTCAGTAGTTCCTCAAAATAGCGAGTTAACCATAGTCGATGTGGGTTCTCCACGACCTACAAATGTGCGTGAGATCTCGGAAGAAAATCCTTTCGGAATTGGAAACTTACCAAGGTTTAACTCATAACTCGTTTAACTCATAACTGATTACTCTATTAGAGGAGGAACACTGATGATTCAACAAGAGAGCTACCTAAACGTTGCTGACAACAGTGGAGCCAGAAAAATAATGTGCATCCGCGTTATTGGTGCTGGAAATCGGCGCTACGGTGGTGTGGGTGATGTAATTATTGGTGTGGTCAAAGATGCCATTCCAAATATGGGGGTCAAAAAGTCAGATGTAGTTAGGGCTGTGATTGTGCGCACCCGCAAGGGCCTACGTCGGGAAAGCGGTATGAGTATTCGCTTTGATGACAACGCAGCAGTAATCATAAACGCAGATGGCAATCCCAGAGGTACCCGGGTTTTTGGCCCTGTAGCGCGGGAACTGCGAGAGAAAAACTTCACAAAAATTATATCCCTTGCTCCGGAGGTACTCTGATGCCAAGTAAACACAAGAAGGCACAAACTGATACCCCATTACGCTACAAAATGCACGTTAAAAAGGGCGACACGGTACAAGTGATTGCCGGTCGAGATAAAGGCAAAATTGGAGAAATCTTGCGGACGCTACCCAAAATTAGCAAGGTAGTAGTCAAAGGAGTTAACGTCAAAACTAAGCATGTCAAGCCTCAACAGGAAGGTGAGAAAGGTCAAATTGCTACGTTTGAAGCTCCAATCCATAGCTCCAACGTTATGCTTTACTCGAATAAAGAAAAAATTGCCAGCCGCATCTGCTATACCTTTACCGATGAGGGTCGTAAGGTGCGGATGCTCAAAAAAACTGGTGAGATTATTGACTAATTAGTCCCTAGTCCTTAATCCTTAGTCCTCAGTAATCAAAAAAGTAACAAAAAAATTACTATTGGCAGTTACTAATGGCTAATGGTCAATGACCAATGACTAATAACTAATCACAATTGCCCTGACCAAGCCCAGGGAAATCAAAGGAAAAAAACTATGACAAAAGGGTTAAAAATCCTATACCAGGAAACAATAGTCCCCAAATTAAAAGAGCAATTCGGTTACAAAAACATTCATCAAGTACCGAAATTAGTCAAAGTTAGTCTTAACCGAGGATTAGGAGAGGCATCTCAAAATGCCAAGGCTCTGGAATCGTCGGTAAGCGAAATTGCGATCATCACTGGTCAAAAACCGGTGGTCACACGAGCAAAACAAGCGATCGCGGGTTTTAAAATCCGTGCTGGGATGCCTGTTGGTGTCACGGTTACCCTCCGTTCAGAGCGTATGTACTCCTTTCTAGAGCGGCTAATTAACTTAGCCCTACCAAGAATTCGGGACTTTCGGGGTCTTAGCCCTAGAAGCTTTGACGGTCGTGGTAACTACACTCTTGGGGTGCGAGAGCAACTCATTTTTCCAGAAGTAGACTACGACAGCATCGATCAGATTCGTGGTATGGATATTACCATAGTCACCACTGCCAACACTGACGAAGAAGGTCGCGCCTTACTCAAAGAGATGGGAATGCCTTTCCGGGAGAAATAAGCCTGTAATCATAGGAAGGAACAATGCCGGCAAACGACACAATTGCAGATATGCTGACCCGCATTAGAAATGCCTGCTTGGTTCGGCATCAAACAACAAATGTACAATCAACTAAAATGACCCGGGCGATTGCCCAAGTACTCAAAGAAGAAGGCTTTATTACTGATTTTGAGGAAGCAGGCGAAGGGGTCAAAAAATACTTAGTTGTTTCCCTAAAATACAAGGGCAACAATCGCAAACCAATTATCAGAGCCCTGAAGCGGGTGAGTAAACCGGGATTGCGAGTTTACTCCAACCGTAAAGAACTGCCAAGAGTCTTGGGAGGGATTGGGATTGCTATTATCTCTACTTCTAATGGCATCATGACCGACCGGGAAGCAAGGCGTCGGGGAATTGGTGGTGAAGTTCTGTGTTACGTATGGTAAAGGATGAAGCATGAAGGATGAAGGATATACTAAGAGCCGTCAGCTGACGCGCTACTTAAAAATCTTCTAGGCTTGCCAGCTATCAGCTGAAAGCCCCTGTAGCTTAGAGCATCAGTTCGAGCAGCCAGATCAGTATATGCCCAACGGTTCGATAACAACCTAGGATTGATCGGATTAGCTGATTAACCAATTCATGACATGGTTCATACTTCATACTTCATACTTCATACTTCATAGTTCATACTTCTTTAGTTAGGAGGATTATTTTATGTCACGTATTGGCAAGCGCCCTATACCAATTCCCAGTAAAGTTACTGTAACAATAGACGGTCAACAGGTTAAGGTCAAAGGTTCCAAAGGTGAACTGGATTGGGTTTTGCCAGATACAATTAAAGCTGAGCAAGTTGGTGAAACTGTAGAGGTTTCCCGGCGCGAAGAAACCCGAACCGCCCGTGAAAGTCATGGTTTGTCTCGTACTCTGGTTGCCAACATGATTGAGGGAGTCTCCAAAGGCTTTGAAAAACGTTTGGACATTCAGGGAGTCGGTTATCGAGCTCAAGTGAAAGGTCGAAATCTAATTTTAAACGTTGGTTACAGCCAGCCAGTGGAGATCGTTCCTCCTGAGGGGATTGAAGTCAAAGTTGAAAACAACACCAACGTGATTGTCAGTGGCATCAACAAAGAAGTTGTAGGCAACACAGCTGCAAAAATTCGTGCAGTTCGACCCCCAGAAGTCTATAAAGGTAAAGGCATTCGATATGCCGGTGAAGTAGTCAGACGTAAAGCTGGTAAAGCAGGTAAGAAGTAAACTATGAAACTTACTCGAAAAGAATCTATACGACACAGACATAGGCGGGTACGCCGGAAAGTCAGTGGTACTGCTGAACGCCCAAGATTAGCTGTATTTCGCTCTAATGAGCACATTTATGTGCAAGTTATCGATGACAATCAGCAACATACCATAGTGGCAGCTTCAACGTTAGAACCAGCTCTGAGATCTGAACTCAAATCTGGAGCCACTTGTGAAGCCTCAGCTAAAGTGGGTCAGTTGGTGGCCCAGCGAGCACTAGAAAAAGGTCTCAAGAAAGTGGTCTTTGACCGTGGGGGATACCTATATCATGGTCGTGTCAAAGCTTTAGCAGAAGCTGCTCGTGAAGCAGGGCTAGATTTTTAGTAAATGCTAATTAAAAATTGAGAACTGACAATTGCAATTAGTTAAGAGTTAGCAGCGATAAATTAGCTAATCTTTGATTACTTACTATCATTCATGATTTAATCTATAGCGAACTATGGCAAATCGGAGAAAAAACAACCGCTCTAAAGAAAAAGAAAGTAATTGGCAAGAGCGGGTTATCCAAATCCGCCGCGTTAGTAAGGTGGTCAAAGGGGGCAAAAAATTGAGCTTCCGCGCCATCGTAGTTGTAGGTAATGAAAAAGGTCAAGTGGGGGTTGGTGTAGGCAAAGCCAGTGATGTAATTGGTGCTGTCCGTAAAGGAGTTGCTGATGCTAAAAAGCAACTCATTGATGTACCCTTAACCAAAACTAATTCCATTCCTCACCCATCTAGAGGTAGGGCTGTAGGAGCCAAAGTGATCATGCGACCTGCTGCTCCAGGAACTGGGGTGATTGCTGGTGGTGCTGTGCGCACAGTACTTGAGTTAGCTGGAGTTAAAAATGTCTTAGCTAAACAGCTTGGTTCCAATAACCCCCTCAATAATGCTAGAGCAGCAATCAACTCTCTTGATTCCCTGCGCACATTTTCAGAGGTGGCTCAAGAACGAGATATTCCCCTTGAACAAATCTATGCATAAATTAAAAACCAGGTAGGTAGAAATAAAAGTAATATGCTCAAGGTTGACGGTTTAGCGTCAGCCGTCAATCAAAAAAAAACATTTTTATCCTTACAAAAAACGATGAGAATCAATGATGCAGTCCCCAAACAAGGCTCCAAAAAGCGCCGACGCCGTGTAGGTCGTGGCATTGCTGCTGGTCAAGGGGCTAGCTGCGGTTTTGGAATGCGTGGTCAAAAATCCCGTTCAGGTCGAGGGACAAGACCTGGTTTTGAAGGGGGTCAGATGCCCTTATATCGCCGTATTCCCAAGTTAAAACACTTTACGGTCATTAACCCCAAACATTACACTACAATCAACGTAGGTAAGTTGGCATCACTTCCCGCCAATACTGAGGTAACTTTGGAATCCTTGTTGGAGACAGGTTTGGTCACCACCAATGATGGTCCATTGAAACTACTCGGTGATGGGGAGCTGAATGTGCCACTCAATATCAAAGCTGCTGCCTTTACAAGTGGTGCCCGCCAAAAAATCGAGGCGGCTGGTGGCAGCTGGGAAGTTATAGCTAAGTAACCCCTTTAGCCCTTATGCTCCTGTATCTTCAAGAGGTACCTTAAATGACTGTCAGTCGAGACAAAGCCCCAACTGCTCAAGAGACGTTTATGCAAATGGCTCAAGCGGCTGGCCTTAGAGGTCGGCTGCTTGTCACCGTTGGTTTGTTGATTTTAGCCCGCTTGGGTGTCTTTCTTCCTGTACCAGGAATTGATCGAGCCAGATTTTCAGCAGAACTGCAGAATAGCCCCTTTGTCGGTCTTTTAGACTTTTTCTCTGGTGGTGGTTTTTCCGCCCTAGGGATTTTTGCCTTGGGAATTTTGCCTTATATTAATGCTTCGATTATCCTACAACTGCTAACCGCAGCAATTCCTGCTTTAGAAAATTTGCAGAAAAATGAAGGTGAAGCAGGGCGTCGAAAAATCGGTCAGATTACCCGTTATGTTGCCCTAGGCTGGTCTGTGATTCAAAGTATTGGCTTATCGTTGTGGGCACAGCGGTTTGCTGTTGAACCAGGCGCATTCTTCGTGTTTGAAACTGTCCTTGCCCTCACGGCTGGCTCTATGTTCGTGATGTGGTTATCAGAGTTAATTACTGAACGAGGCATTGGCAACGGAGCTTCACTGTTGATTTTTGTCAATATTGTTGCTGTTTTGCCCCGCACCTTGGGTCAAACCATTGAACTGGCTCAGACCGGGGGTCGAGAAACCGTGGGTAAGGTAATTGTGCTGCTGTTAGTTTTCCTAGTCATGATTGTCGGTATTGTATTTGTGCAAGAAGGCAGCCGACGCATTCCGATTATTACTGCCAGACGTCAAGTTGGTAAGCGCCTTTACCGGGAGCGGAAAAATTATTTGCCCCTAAGGCTAAACCAAGGTGGCGTGATGCCAATTATCTTTGCCTCAGCCGTCTTAATCCTACCCACATCTCTAGCTGGAATAACTAGTGGCGATAATAGCAATGGATTGTTAGCCCCAATCAATCAAGTCCTAATTCAGATTGCCAATTATCTCAACCCCAATGGTCAAACTCCTTGGGTCTATGTTGCTGTCTATTTAGTGTTGATTTTGTTCTTTAGCTACTTCTACGCCTCCCTGATTATCAACCCAGTAGATATGTCCCAGAATTTGAAGAAAATGGGGGCAAGTATCCCTGGTATTCGACCAGGAAGAGCTACCAGTGAATATATAGAGAGAGTTTTGAACCGACTGACCTTATTAGGAGCAATTTTCCTAGGACTGGTAGCTGTAGTACCAACTGCAGTCGAAAGCGCCACTGGTGTAACCACATTTAGAGGATTAGGTGCCACATCGTTGCTGATTTTGGTGGGAGTTGCCATCGATACAGCCAAGCAAATTCAAACCTACGTGATTTCCCAGCGTTACGAAGGTATGGTCAAGCAGTAAAATCATTGGGCTTTGGAAGCAGCAGCTTTTTTCGGTGAATGAACCTCAAATTTTCGGGTCAGTTGGTTTTTGTTCATTACCTAGGACAAAAACCAACTGACACATCACCCATGACACATGACACATGAAAAGATTAATCTTTTTAGGACCTCCAGGAGCAGGTAAAGGAACTCAAGCCAAAATTGTGGCTGAACAACTAGGGATTCCTCACATTTCAACCGGGGAAATTTTGCGAGGTGCTGTTAGTGCTCAAACCCTCCTGGGTCAAAAAGCTCAGTCCTATATGGATAAGGGAGAATTGGTGCCTGACGAGTTGCTCATAGATCTGATCCGCGATCGCCTAAATCAACCCGATGCTCAAAAGGGTTGGATATTAGACGGTTTTCCCCGTAACGTCAGCCAAGCCCATTTCTTGAATGACCTGTTGCAGGAGCTTGACCAAACTTTGGATGGTGCCATCAACCTGGAAGTTCCAGATCAGGTTTTGATCGACAGACTATTGGAAAGGGGTCGTAAGGAGGGACGTACAGATGATAATGAGGAAACTATCCGCACACGTCTTGAGGTCTATAACCATCAAACAGCTCCTTTGGTGGAATTTTACCGAGAACACTCAGCTTTAAAATCGATTAATGGTGATCTCTCCTTAGAGCAAGTCACAGAATCGATTAAACAGGTTCTAGGGTAATGATTTTAGGGTAAACCGGTTAGCGTGTAAATTCGTAAAACCCCCTGCGTCCGGCAGGTCAGCCATCATCTGACCCTATTGTAGCTAATACCATTAGCCTAATACGACTAATTTAGACTAATGGTTCTTATAATGGTTCGACCGGTGTAACCTATGCTTTGAGCTAGCCCACGGGAAAAATGCTTCCCTCACCCCGCTACTCCAAATTTGGTGGCAAAGTCATTTAGTTGGTATAATTTTGGATTTGATAAAATATGTTAAGACTCCCTGAATTAAATAATCAAAATTTAGAACCTAGGGGGATAGTTGTATTGAGGTTAAAACACGTTGGCTAAACAAGACTTAATTGAAATGGAAGGCACGGTGACCGAATCCCTGCCGAATGCCATGTTCCGGGTTGACTTGGACAATGGCTTTAATGTCCTAGCTCATATTTCCGGTAAAATCCGTCGGAATTACATCAAAATTCTGCCTGGAGACCGGGTCAAAGTTGAACTAACCCCCTACGATTTAACCAAAGGTAGGATTACCTACCGCCTGCGTAAGAAGTAAAACTAGCAGTGACTTCTGTTTTATTAAAAATCAGTTAAATTTGACAAGTCAACCAAAAAAAAGATATAATAACCAACTGCATTATGTCCAGAAAAAAAAGACATGAAAGTTAGACCATCTGTCCGAAAAATGTGTGAGAAGTGCCGCGTAATTAAACGCCACGGTCGAGTTATGGTAATTTGCCCCAATCCCAAGCACAAACAGCGTCAGGGATAAATCTCAAATCCATACACTTAATCCATACATTTAATTTGTAGCACAAAACTTCAGTCAAGGGAGAACCAAGCGTGGCTCGGATTGCCAGTGTAGACCTACCTCGCGATAAACGTGTAGAAATAGGTCTGACCTACATTTATGGAATCGGTCTGTCGCGGTCTAAAGACATTTTAGCAGCAACAGGAGTTAACCCAGATACGAGGGTTAAGGATTTGACCGATGCGGAGGTGGCTGCCCTCAGAGCAGCTGTCGAAAAAAATTATCAGGTGGAAGGGGATTTAAGGCGCTGGCAGTCAATGAACATCAAGCGCCTAGTAGATATTGGTACCTATCGCGGACGTCGTCATCGCATGGGACTGCCCGTGAGAGGACAGCGAACCCGCACTAATGCCCGTACCCGTCGCGGTAGACGAGTGACTATCGCTGGAAAGAAAAAAGCACCGGCTAAGAAGTAATAGCTCTAGTCAGCCCAACTATCCACCACAGCTTTCTTGTCATTGGTCATTCGTCAAAAGTAACTGCCAGGAGACCTTCTGTTAGTCACTTTGGACAAAGGACTTTGGACAAAAGACTTTCGAAAAAATTGTACAGGTTACTCAACCCCAAGATAATCAATCACCCATAGAGTAAAGTCAAGTGACATGGCGCGACCAACAAAAAAAGGTGGTACAAAAAAGCAGAAACGCAATGTACCCAATGGAATAGCATACATCCAGTCTACGTTCAATAATACTATCGTTACCATTTCTGACACCAAAGGGGATGTAGTCTCTTGGGCTTCAGCTGGCTCTAGTGGATTTAAGGGGGCAAAAAAAGGAACTCCCTTCGCTGCTCAGACCGCTGCTGACAGTGCTGCCCGACGAGCCATAGACCAAGGTATGCGTCAGGTGGAAGTGATGGTGAGTGGACCAGGAGCAGGTCGAGAAACCGCTATTCGGGCCCTGCAAGGAGCCGGACTGGAAATCACCCTAATCAGGGATGTAACTCCAATTCCTCATAACGGCTGCCGTCCACCCAAACGGCGTCGAGTATAAGAGTATATTTTTTGCGACCGTTAGGTTGAAAGGAAAGTAGCTTGAAAGGAGGAGGTTCATCAGGAACTTCTTACCCTTTTTACCCTTTGGCTTACTATCCCTTCAACCTGTATTCGGTTAAAGGGGTCTTATGAATAGAGGGAGGTCACTCTGTGGCGCAGTTTCAGATTGAGTGTGTAGAATCCAAAACACTGAAGAACCAAAGTCAGTATAGCAGATTTGTCCTAGAGCCTCTCGAACGTGGTCAAGGCACAACGGTTGGCAACGCCCTCAGACGAGTTTTGCTGTCCAACCTAGAAGGGGCAGCAGTGACGGCTGTCCGGATTGCTGGCGTAAACAATGAGTTTGCCACAATTGAGGGAGTCAGAGAGGATGTCCTGGAAATTATGCTGAATATGAAGGAAGTTGTCCTAAAAAGCTACACCTCTCAACCTCAGATAGGTCGAGTGATGATTACTGGGCCATCCACTGTGAGAGCTGCTCAGTTTGATTTGCCCTCGGAGGTGGAAATTATTGCTCCAGGTCAGTATGTTGCTACCTTAGCAGAAGGGGCTAAGCTGGAAATGGAGTTCCGCATCGAAAAAGGTACAGGATATCGCTCTGTGGAACGGGGGCATGATGAATCAACAGCGGTAGATTTCCTCCAGATTGACTCTGTGTTCATGCCGGTGACTAAAGTAAATTACAGCGTTGAAAATACTCGCATTGATGGTGCTCTGGAAAAGGATCGCTTAAGTTTAGAGGTCTGGACCAATGGTAGTATAACTCCCCAAGAAGCTCTATCTCAAGCGGCTGGTACCCTGGTCGATCTGTTCAATCCTCTTAAGGAGATTAATCTAGAATCTATTAAAGATGACTATGGTGATGATGACGATCCCACCAGCCAAATCCCGATCGAAGAATTACAACTCTCGGTTCGGGCTTACAACTGCCTGAAACGAGCACAGATAAATTCTGTATCCGATTTGCTCGATTATAGTCAGGAAGACCTCCTAGAAATCAAAAACTTTGGTCAAAAGTCGGCTGAAGAAGTGATTGAAGCTCTGCAACGACGTCTAGGAATTACACTGCCCCACGAAAAATCCGCTAAGACTTAACCACAACAATTAAACTTAAGGGACTGGAGAAGCACGCAAGTAGCTAGTCTAAACCCTAGGAATAAAGGCAAATCTTGTTCAAAAAAAAGGAGGAAGCTAAAAAATGCGTCACGGGCGTCGTGTGCCAAAACTGGGCAAGCCAGCAGATCAACGTCGGGCTCTGATGAGATCCCTGACCACTGAATTACTGCGTCATGGTCGAATCACTACCACTAAAGCTCGGGCAAAAGCCATTCGTTCGGAGGTGGAGCGAATCATTACCCTGGCCAAGGATGGTTCATTGGCATCCCGACGTAGGGCAATTGCCTATCTCTACGACAAAAAGTTAGTTCACTCCCTCTTTGCTGGAGTGAACGAGCGATATGGCGATCGCAATGGCGGATATACCCGAATTCTGCGCACGGTGCGGCGTCGTGGTGATAATGCTGAAATATCTATTATTGAACTAGTCTGAGGCAATTAACCATTAAAGCAATTAACCATTAAAAATGTCAATTGTTAATCGTTAATCCATGATGTCTGCCAACGATGCTAAAGCTATCCAGCGAATTGCCCTGGTTATTCAATACCTGGGTAATAACTTTTATGGCTGGCAGCGACAACCAAAGCATCGCAGTGTTCAGTCGGAAATCGAAACAGTTCTGTCCACCGTGCAACAGCGAGCCATAACCCTATATGGTGCTGGTCGTACTGATACAGGGGTTCACGCTGCTGCCCAAGTCGCTCATTTTAATGCCACAGGTCCCATACCAGCCCATCGCTGGGCAGCCATACTCAATAGTAGACTGCCAGAGGATATCTTAGTCCGAGCATCAGCATTAGTATCACCAGACTGGCATGCTCGGTTTAGTGCCATCTGGCGTCGTTATCGATACACAATCTATACCGACGCCTGCCCTAACTTGTTTGTGCAACCCTTTTGTTGGCACTATTATCAAGCTCCCCTTGATGAATCCCTGATTCAGGCAGCCTTAAAACCACTGCTGGGTAAGCATCACTTGGCAGCCTTTCACCGAAGCAACTCGGGGCGATCGCATTCCTGGGTAAATGTGCAAGCAGCCGAATGTTATCGCAATGGACCATTTATTCATATAGAAATTCAAGCTAACGGATTTCTATATGGTATGGTGCGTCTGTTGGTAGGAATGCTAGTACAAGTGGGAATAGGGAAGCTAACCCCAGAACAGTTTACTGACATCTGGGTTAACCAACAGCGGGACAA
>NZ_JAAHHZ010000119.1:14753-18520 GCF_010672005.1 Moorena sp. SIO4A5
GAAAGAATTATCGAGAAAGCTGTCAAGGGTATGCTACCTAAAAACTCTCTGGGTCGCCAACTTTTCAAGAAGCTGAAAGTTTACACTGGTCAGACCCATCCCCATGAAGCACAACAACCCCAAGAACTAACTATTAAAACAATTCCAGGAGGCTAAAACCAATGCAAGCAGAAGAACAAGCAGGTCGCGCTGTTTACTGGGGAACTGGTCGTCGTAAGTCATCAGTTGCTAGGGTGCGTTTGGTTCCCGGTAGCGGTCAGTTGATTGTTAATAAACGTCCAGGGGACGCTTACTTTAACTTTAACCCCATGTACCTAGCCAGCCTGAAAGCACCTTTGGAAACCTTAGGTTTGGAAAATGAGTACGATATCCTAGTCAATGCCCACGGTGGTGGCTTAACGGGACAATCTGATGCTGTGCGTCTAGGGGTGGCTAGAGCCTTGTGCGAACTAGACCCAGAAAACCGCCAACCTCTTAAAATAGAAGGCTACTTGACTCGTGACCCACGGTCAAAAGAGCGCAAGAAATATGGATTGAAAAAAGCTCGGAAAGCCCCCCAATACTCGAAGCGATAAATTATCAGCTGGCTAATTTAAAATTCAACATGGTAATTAAAAATTTGTAAGCATTCAGACCTTAGCTATTAGCTATCAGCCATTCCGAATAAACGTTTAGCTAAAAGCAATAATAAATAAGCTAATAAATTAGCTGATTAAGGGTTGTCCACAATAGCTAATGTATGGGCAATATTAAGCCACATGCCTAAGTTTGACAGGATTGAAAAGCTGACTGCTAAGGGGCTGATAGCACCTCAAGTAGCGTACGGCACAGGCTTCTAGCCTGTGGTGTAGCGCATATCATTACCATAATTTAACAATTAGCAATGTAAAATTAGCTAATTATATAGTAAAATACAAAGCAAAGGAGGAACTATGCCAAAACCAGATATTCACCCAGAGTGGTACCCAGAAGCCAAAGTCTATTGCAACGGGGAAGTTGTGATGACCGTTGGCTCAACTCAGCCAGAACTTCACGTAGATGTTTGGTCTGGTAATCATCCCTTCTACACAGGAACCCAGAAAATTATTGATACGGAAGGGCGAGTTGAACGCTTTATGCGGAAATATGGGATGCTGGATGGTGCAGAAAATACAGCTAGCTCTGATGGGACAAAGAAATAGCTCCTAACGTTCAAGGGTGAAGGATGAAGGAGAAAAGATGAACCAGGAGGAATGAAGGATGAAATGGGTTTAGCGATGGCTAACTTAAGGTTGACTAAAAACTTGATAAACAGTTAGGAGTTAAATTTCCCACTTAATACTTCCCAGTTCATAATTCATAAATTTATACTTCATCCTTCCTAACTTCTGAGGCTATTTCAAGAGAGCGATCGCATAAACCATGGCTGAAACCTACCTGCTGGAAAAACTAAACTCTGTCGAGCAAACCTACCATGAATTAACAAGGCGTCTGGCTGATCCAGATATCGCCACTGACCCCAATGAGTTGCAACGAGTGGCAAAAGCTCGTTCCTCCCTAGAAGGAGTTGTTGCTACCTACGACAACTGGAAGCAAACCCAAGAGGAGTTGGCAGGAGCACGGCAAATCCTTAAAGAATCCACTGGTGAGCCAGAATTGCAAGAAATGGCAGCTCTGGAAGTTGAGGAACTCCAGACCAAGCTAGAGCACCTGGAAAGAGAACTTAAAATATTACTCTTGCCTAAAGACCCGAATGATGAAAAGAATATCATGCTAGAGATTCGGGCAGGAACTGGTGGCGATGAAGCAAGTATCTGGGCAGGGGACTTGGTACGAATGTACTCACGCTATTCCGAAAGTCAAAACTGGCGAGTAAAGTTATTGAGTGAGTCTCTGGCGGATATGGGAGGCTTCAAAGAAGCGATATTAGAAATTCAGGGAGAGCAAGTTTACAGCAAGCTAAAGTTTGAAGCTGGGGTTCATCGAGTCCAACGAGTACCTGTGACTGAGGCTGGCGGTAGAGTTCACACCTCAACAGCAACGGTAGCCGTGATGCCAGAAGTTGATGACGTGGATGTGGACATAGACCCCAAGGAGATCGAAATTTCTACAGCCCGTTCTGGTGGTGCTGGTGGTCAGAACGTAAACAAAGTAGAAACGGCAGTTGATTTGTACCACAAACCTACAGGAATTCGCATTTTTTGTACAGAAGAACGATCTCAGCTACAAAACCGAGAGCGAGCCATGCAAATTCTCCGGGCTAAGCTGTATGAGATCAAGTTACAGGAACAACAGGAAGCGGTGACCTCGATGAGGCGTTCCCAAGTTGGTACAGGGGCTCGTTCTGAGAAAATCCGCACCTACAACTACAAAGATAATCGGGTCACCGATCACCGACTGGGTCAAAATTATTCCCTCGCTCCTTTGCTGGAGGGGGACTTGGAGGGAGTGATTCAATCTTGCATTAGCCAAGACCAGCAGGAGCAATTGGAAAAATTGGCATCTTCTACATCCAACGGTGAATCTTTAACTTGATGCCAAGTTAGCTAAAGGCTTCTCGCGCCTTTAGCTAAAAGCCTTGCCTTATCTGGGGTTTACTCTAACTGAAGCGCAGACTAGAAAACAACAGTGTGTTGTTAGGTTTGTGTATTAAATCATAATCAAAATTTTGTCAACTAGATTTTAAGTGTTGCTTGATTTTATTGACACTCCGCGCCGAAGTAAGAACGGGGATTCTTAGTTCCTCGACATGCCTTAAAATTAGCTATCCGTCAAAGGCAATATTTAAGCCAAATGCCCGTTAAAAACCAAACATCTAGCCTAATTTAACTAACCCCAGTGGGCTTGTCTCCCTAAGCGTTGAGTTTCCTCAGTTTCCGTGTGCCCCACGGTACTTTTGTTTTCAAAGTTTGCTTTACTGGTTGTCGGTATCTGTTAGGATCCATACGTTTTTAATGAGGTTTTTCGCGCCTCAAGTGCTAACATCGCTTTACGTCGTGAAATTATGACAGTACCGACGAATCCTGTCTGTGTTAGGCCACTCTCTTATTCTAGCACATTACTTGAAAGCCGTCCTAGAAGGACGGGGCTTGAAACCCATCTTTTTAGTCACTCCAGAGAGACGAGTATGAAGTTGACATTGTCCAAGATAAATTTGTGCTACACTATCTCCTGGGTTCAAGCGTAGACATTCCTGAAACAGAACTGATGCCTTGGAGAAATAATGGAGATTATAAAGTACCAAGGCTTGTTCAAATTTGCTGCGAGTAATTAACTTCCCTTCTCGCAGTTGAGGTTTATCGGCATCAAAGATTTCATAAACTGTCACCATTTCCGATTTCCCCTTGACTGGTACCCGATCAATCAAGCGAATGGCATAAGCTAAGGGATTATCTAACTTCCAATAAGTATGCTGAGTGATTAATAACGGCACCCCATAACGTTTCGTTAATTCTTCTAAACGAGACGCTAAATTGACCCCATCGCTGATGACAGTGCTATCCATCCGATTTTTTCCTCCCACTGCTCCTAGCATCAACGAACCAGTATTGATGCCAATCCCAACGGTGATGGCTGGGTGTCCTGAGCTTCGCCGAGATTGATTATAGTCAGCTAGGGATTTTAGCATAGCAATTCCGGCGTTGACCGCATGATTAGCACTTTCGTTAAACAGAGCCATAATCCCATCCCCCATGTATTTATCAATAAAGCCATGATTTCCATTGATGGCAGATTCCATACGAGAAAGATAGGTATTGATAAATTCAAAATTTTCCTCAGGTGTCATA
>NZ_JAAHHZ010000012.1:0-40860 GCF_010672005.1 Moorena sp. SIO4A5
CTATTCCGTTGGTGATATTGTTGTGTATAACGATTGTGTTGCTATTGACCGAAACCAAGATAGATCTAAACCACTGGTGCAACTGGGCAACAAGGCTAATTTAGTCAATAGCCATAGAGCGCCAATTACCAGAAGGAATAAAACTCGCCCAATAAATGGGATGCTGATACTGTGGACTTCCTAGCATTTGCAACTGAACCCTCCGCAAAGCCTCAGAACGCCCTTGGTTATCCTTCAATCCTTGATAATAAGACACCATTAGATACTTCGTAGCCTCATCATTCACGTTCCACAAACTAATGACTTGGCTTTCTGACCCAGCAATCACTAAAGCTCGACGCAATCCATATATTCCTTCTCCAGCACTGATATTGCCTAAACCTGTATTACATGCTGATAACACCACTAGCTTTGTACCTGATAAATTTAATCCGGTTGCTTCTAAGGCTGTAAAGATGCCATCTTCATGATCATTTTCTCGCTTGTTGTCCTTAATTCCTGCTAATGCTAACCATGACTGAAGTAAAGCATTATCCCCATTAGTAAACTCTTCCTTTTCAGGTCTTTCTTGGAAGAAACCATGGGTAGCGATATGTAGTATTCTGGGACGAGTAACCTGTTTCAATGCTGCTTCATTAGCGTGAGCACCCAACAAGGGCTCTACACCCAGCATCTTTGCGATCGCATTTACTTCCTCAAGAGCACCAGGTAAAGGCGATAAGCCCCACTCGGAAGGATTAAAGTCACGTAAGCTGCGGGTTGCTACTATCTGGTTTTCTTCCCCAAGGGCAGTAGTTTGAGCGGAATTATCAAAGTCTGGTGCTCCCAAAAGTACTGGTTGGGTAAGCTTGGGATTAGGATTGGATAATCTCAGTAAATCCCTACCGGAGGTGAGGTAGGTAAAACCATAGCTTTCTACTAAATACCGGTTGTCTTCATCTACTAAAGCTTCAAAGGGGATGAGGTTGAGGAAGCTGTCTGGAGACAATAAAATCCTGCGGCTATTTCCCAACAAAGGACGAACTTTCGCCATCAGTTTCTCATCCATTTTACGGGCTGCTTCTTTTACCTTAGGGATGGGAAGATATACAGTTTGAAGGGATAATTCAAGTATCTCCCACAGAGGTTTAAAAGCATCTACTTCCCCTAAATCAATGCCTTGGGGTGCGCCTTTAGAAGGGAGTACATAGGCGGCATAACGGGGATTACCAAAACTACCCTTTTGGGGATTTAAGGGTTTGTACTCTACAAATTCTACCAGTGCCGTATCTTCAGGAATCAGTTGTTGAATAGTTTCGATGGTGACTGGTTGATTGATTTGGGCAAATTCACGACTGCGCCTACTAATTTTTACGACTAGTTCCTGTTCCTGATTCCTTAGTTTATTGAGTTGATTACGATATTCTTCAAGGGGAAGATTCTCTGGTCGGTTGTAGGTAAGGTTAGCAAGTTGGGTGCGAGTATTGTTGAGTCGGTCTAGTAATTTTTGGCTTTGGAAATCTAAGCGTTTACGCAACAGTTGCTGACTATGGGTCAAGAAATCGAGTAAGCGACCTTTGCGACGCAGGATAGTTGTTAACGCTAGACCAGCTGCTCTTTCATTATCGGGATCTGAGTTTAGGTGTAGAGAAATGGCTCTATCTCTTGTGCCAGAGATAGTTTTCATGTACTCTCGTTTTTGCTTTTCAGCACCAGCGACGAGATTACGTTCTAGATTAAGTTCTTGGATGTCTAATCCCGCTTCGAGAAACTCTAGGGCTTGCTGAATGTTTCCTTGACTGTGATGTAAACCAGCGAGATTATTGAGGCTGCTTGCCACTAATGGGTGTTCCTCCCCCAGCAACCGTCTCAACATCTCCAAGGATTGGGTATACAAGGGTTCCGCCTGTTGGTATCTTCCCATTAAGTGGTAGAGTAAAGCTAGATTATTGAGGCTTAATGCCACAGATGGGTGTTGGTTCCTCAGCAACCGTCTGTTCATCTCCAAGGCTTGGGTATACAAGGGTTCCGCCTGTTGGTACCTTCCCATGGATTGGTAGAGTAAAGCCAGATTATTGAGGCTTAATGCCACAGATGGGTGGTCGGGTCCCAGCAACCGTCTCGTCATGGCCAAGGCTTGGGTATACAAGGGTTCAGCCTGTTGGTACCTTCCCATGGAAGAGTAGAGCAAAGCCAGATTATTGAGGCTTAATGCCACATTAGGGTGTTCCTCCCCCAGCAACCGTCTCGTCATGGCCAAGGCTTGGGTATACAAGGGTTCAGCCTGTTGGTACCTTCCCATGGAAGAGTAGAGCAAAGCCAGATTATTCAGGCTGGTTGCCACAGATGGGTGTTCCTCTCCCAGCAACTTTCTGTCCATCTGCAAGGCTTGGGTATACAAGGGTTCAGCCTGTTGGTACCTTCCCATGGAATAGTAGAGTGCCGCCAGATTATTCAGGCTGGTTGCCACATCAGGGTGTTGATCTCCCAGCAACCGTCTCCTCATCTCCAAGGCTTCGGTTAACAAGGGTTCCGCCTGTTGGTACCTTCCCATTTCACGATAGAGTGCCGCCAGATGATTGAGGCTGGTTGCCACATCTGCGTGTTCTTCCCCGAGCACTTGCTGTCGAATTCTCAAAGCTTCCTGGGCAAGGGGAATCGCTTCCGAGTATTTCCCTTGCTCATTAAGATCAATAACTTGCTGAGTCAGTTGCTTAGCTTTGGTTAGTTGTGCTTGTGCTGATTCCTGTTGTTGGGCAATGGTAGTTTGTCCCACTGTGGGCTGGGGCGTAACTAGTCCTACTGAGAGCAAACTAACTAGAGCTGTTACCCAAATTGTTGGCCGTTTTGGTTTATTTAAATTCATAGAAGCACCTACACAGAAATTAATTACCTGTTCCCTTTTCCCTATTCCCTTTCCTAAAGTATGAACCTTTCCCAACTAACTATTCCGATCACGATCATTCTTGTTCCTCAAGGAGCAGAATATCAAGCAATTTGTCGAGGAATCAAGCAGATTACTGGTCGTCCATTACCTCTGATTCTATCTATTCCGATGGGAGCAGAGCCTGTAACTCAGTATCTAGAAACATGGTTACAAACTACAACAAATTTGCCCGAGCACTCCCAACCTAAAGTACTGCTGATGGGATTGTGTGGCAGCTTATCTCCTAACTATTCCGTTGGTGATATTGTTGTGTATAACGATTGTGTTGCTATTGACCCAAACCAAAATAGACCTCAACCACTGGTGCAACAGTGCTGCAGCCAACTGACTAGCTTAGTTCACGAGAAACTGGCTGAAAAGACTAATAGCGTTGCTGATTCTGGGTATGATTGTGCCCCCCTAGCCCCCCAATTCTGGGGGGAACAAAACTCTAAAAGTCCCCCAAAGTTGGGGGATTTAGGGGGCTTGAGAAAAACCAAACCTACGCGCATTCATACTTCAATGGGGGAACAAAACTCTCAAAGTCCCCCAGAATTGGGGGATTTAGGGGGCTTGAGCAAAACCAAACCTACGCGCATTCATACTTCAACTCAGCAACGCCAAGCTAATTTAGTGAGGGGATTGAGTAGCGATCGCATAATTTCCTCTAGCGTAGAAAAGCGTCAACTCGGTCAGAGCTACCAAGCTGATGTAGTCGATATGGAAGGATTTGCTACCCTATCGGTACTTAATCCCAAGGGATTTGCTGTAGCAATGGTAAGAGTGATTAGTGATGATAGCTACTACAATATCCCAGACCTTACCCCAGCGATTAGTGCTGATGGATCACTGAAACCCTTGCCCTTAGCCATGGGTATGCTAAAGCAACCAATAGCAGCTACCAGACTAATTCGAGGTTCCCTACAAGGGTTGAAAGTATTACAGCAACTAAGTATTAGACTTTTTGGTGAATAAAATGAAATCAACGATTAGTTGTTTGACCCGGTGGTGCGGTGTGGAACGGGCATCTTGCCCGTGGTGTGTTACTAGCATCTTGCCCGTGGTGTGTTACTAGCATCTTGCCGGTGGGTGGAACGGGCATCTTGCCCGTTACAATTGGCCGCTAATTGGAACAACTCAGAGTAAGATCGAATCGCTGTTAATCAGGACAAAAAGATTCCTCTTCGTATAAGTAATCAGTAACTAGTAAATATGGCATCAAAAGGCTTTCCCATCTTTATTGTAACTATGCTCAAGTCAATAATTGTTCTAGGAGGGCGTCATTGGTGGCTCTCTTTTTTATTGTGGATGGTTCTCATTGCACCAGTTCAGGCAGCGGTAGAACTGCGGATAGCGGTTGAGCAAGGTGTTAAACAGGTAACCTTGGGGAGTTCCACCACAGCCATTGTCCGAGATGGGACAGGTCAAGCCGTGGGAGACTTAAAAGCCATGGCAGGTATGACTGCGGAAACTAACGGTAGTGGAATTAAGTTAGGTCAGTGGCAAGGGAAATCCCTCTGGATTGAACCGAAAGACAATGGTTATGTTTGGATAGGCGATCGCTGGTATCGGGGACGCACTCGACTGGTTAGTTCTGACAATAAGTTAACAGCGGTCAACCATGTTGATTTAGAACACTATCTCTATAGCGTGATTGGCGCAGAAATGAGTCCCAGTTGGCCGATAGAAGCCTTGAAAGCCCAAGCAGTAGCAGCTCGTTCCTATGTGCTCCATCAACGGAACAAATCCAAGAGCGATATCTATGATATAGGGGATACCCAGCGTTGGCAAGTTTACAAAGGTCTAAATAGCGAAACAGCCAGCACTCATCAAGCGGTTAATGCCACAGCGGGACAGATCATGACGTATGGTAATAAAGTGATTCTCGCTGTTTTCCATGCTGCGTCTGGAGGACATACAGAAAATGTAGAAGATATTTGGTGGAGTGAACCCATTCCTTATCTACAGGGTGTACCTGATTACGATCAGGGCACACCAGTCTACCAGTGGACAAAAAGCTTTTCTGCTAGTCAACTGAGCCAGAAGATTCCTGGTGTTGGTAATATTATCGCCATGACCCCAGTGGAAAGGACACCCCGAGGCAGGGTGATCACTCTTAAAGTAGAAGGCAGTAGCAATACAAAGACTATTAAAGGCAAGGAATTACGCAAAATCCTAGGTCTGAAAAGTAGGCTGTTTACCGTGTCTAAAACCGAAAATGGTTTCCAATTCAACGGTCGTGGTTATGGTCACGGATTGGGGTTAAGTCAGTGGGGAGCCTACAACTTATCCCGTCGGGGATTGAATTACCTACAAATTTTGAGTCACTATTACTCTAGTGCTCAACTAGCTCAGATTGATTGATATCAAATAGCAAAGGGAACAGGGAACAGGGAATAGGGAACAGGGAACAGGGAGTAGGGAGTAGGGAGTAGGGAGTAGGGAGTAGGGAGTAGGGAGTAGGGAGTAGGGAGTAGGGCTAGTTTGAAGTAAGTTGTTGTAGCTTTAAATTGCCTATTTCCAAATTAGTAAAAAATCTGAAAACCCTGCTCCCTATCGGGTGCATCTCATGTTTGCTGTTTGACCCGGTGGGTGGAACGGGCATCTTGCCCGTGGGTGGAACGGGGCGGGCTTTACCAACCCTGGCTACGAGGCGGAAAATAACGGCGAGCCCCCCCTGAAGCACCACTAGCAACTGTTCCCTGTTCCCTGTTCCCTGTTCCCTCTTACAGACTGTTTATTTAGCATAACAAGTACGGTAGAGGCAAAGTTGATGACTAACTCGACTTCTAATCCATTAGTTAAGGTATTAAACAACTGGATTTTATCGTTATTCATTATCTTAACTAGTCTTGTCACATTACTCTCTGTAACTAGCTATTTTTTTAGAGATAACGTATACTTAGAATTCACAACTAATTTTAAACATCAATATCTGGTATTAGGGGTATTACCATTAATTTATTTTGCCCTAACTCGCCGCAAATTTTGGGTGATAGTCACGTTATTTTGCTTAATGATTAACTTGACAGAAATCCTTCCTTGGTATATCCCTAAAATCAGCTTTGGGGCTTCCGGTGAACCCATGCGTCTGTTTCTGTTCAATGTCTCGTTTTCCAATAAGCGTGCTGATGCTATTGCCTTGGTGAAAGAAGAAAACCCGACGATTGCCGCTTTTTTAGAAACCAAAGACCCTTGGCCTGAAGAATTAGAAGAGTTAAGAGAGTTTTTACCCTATACTATCAGTATTCCAGAACTTCAGATTGAAGTATACAGTCGTTTACCATTACAAGAATCAGAAATTCTGGAATACGGAAAATATCGTGGTCTGGTCAAATTAGATTTAAAGATTGCTGGTGCCGACGCTTCAGTCATTGTTACTCACTCCTATCCACAATTTTATTTTGGGAAGCCAGGGGATTTTGGCGTTGCTGATTATGGGTATGATTTTGCCCCCCTAGCCCCCCAATTTTGGGGGGAACAAAACTATCAAAGTCCCCCAAAGTTGGGGGATTTAGGGGGCTTGACCAAAACCAAACAATCGCGCATTCATACTTCAATTCAGCAACGCCAGCAAGAGGATTTGGAAAAGCAACGTTGGCAGTGGCGCAATCAAGATTTAGAAGAGGAGATTGGGAATTATATAAAACAAATTGAAAAACCAGTTGTGCTAATTGGTGATTTAAACGTTACGATGTGGTCACCCTATTATAAACGTCTAATTGAAAGTTCGGGATTGCGTGACGCTCGTGCTGGGTTTGGGATTTTACCAACCCTATCACAATTTTCACCAGCCAATCCTTGGTTAGCTATTCCTGTAGACCACTGTTTAGTCAGTCGAGATGTTAAGGTGATCAAGATGAGAACTGGCCCTGATCTTGGTTCATATCATCTCCCGGTCATTACTGATATAGCGCTACGCGCAAGTCAGAAGTCAGAAGTCAGAAGTCAGAAGTCAGAAGTCAGAAGTCAGAAGTCAGAAGTCAGATTTTGAATCAAACAGGTAACCATTTGTTGAATCTGAGTCAAGTGAAAGCGTCGAAGGCTGTTCCACAAAGCTGATAGCTGACCGCTGACCACTGACAGCTGACAGCTGACGGCTAAATGCTTACTAATTAGTTAATCAAGATTGTGAGTAGATCCCAACTCTAAGCGCTGTTCCCACTCGGCATCAATTTGATCTTTCCGTTCTATATCCTGATCCAATAAATCCTTCTCACTGCTATAAACCAAATTGTCTTCCCCAATCACATTTTGATCGGCAAACTGTTGCGCATAGGCAATCTTGTTCTGTAAAGCTTCATCCGGCTGATTAAGTGCGATCGCATTTTCCTGCCGTGCTTGATTCTGAGCTTCAATGTGCTTCTTTTTCCGCTGAACCCAGAAATATCGAAGCAACGGTATAGTCAAGAATCCTACGCCATAAACCAATAACAGAGGGTAAATTAGCTCCACAAATAGTACAAATCCTCCTAGCTGTTCAGCAATCTCACCCCCCTGCAACAGGGAACCCAGGACTAATGCTAAAACAAAGTTTACACTCCCTAACCCAATCGCCAGCATAATCTGGTTACTGCTGGCCTGAGAAAACTGCCACAACTTGGCACGAAGATAAGCTGGCACCGGTTGTTGATTCTGTTTGGCAGCAGTTGTCTGCAATTTAGGGAAGTGATAGACAATATCCCCTGATGGGCTAACTTCCGGGCGTCCGTCGAATCGGATTAGCACGGGTAACATATAGTCTTCCGACTCCCGCTGATAGCTTTCCCCAAGGTCATCAAGATAGGGAGCAATCTGTTGAGCTGCCACAGCCCCTCCGGAATTACGAATTACAGCACCAATGGTTTTCCAGCGACGTTCTTCTAAATCACTATTGGGATTGCCATCACCAAACAGAAAGGAGAAGACAGCCTCTAAAAAATTCATCTCACTGTCTCCTCGGTCCGAACGGGATTTTCGCCGTCTCGAGCGAGCATTACTGTGGGAGTATGATGGGTTGAACCACCAAAACAGATCCGGTCCAATCCATAAACGGGGCAAAAACAGGATTCCGCCGCCACCACCAGAACGACTTCCTCCTCCGCCTCCTCCGTCAGAATCATTGTCACTGCCAGCTTTGAGGCTTAGAACAATAAATGCGATCGCAACAATCATCAACACAATGGAAAGCAGAAGGAAAATCCCGAAGGAAATCCGAATCAGGTAGAATAAAACAGCCCAAACCTTTTCCCACCATGCTTGCAACTGTAGCTTTAAGGACTTGTTGCGGAGAATAGCGCGAAAGTTTTTGGGAAACAGATAAGCAATATCCCCTGACTCGGCCACTTGTAAATGTCCACCTACTTCCGAGGCCAGGACAAGTAAACCTTGCTCGGCTTGATGGATGTTTAAACCCACTTGGGCAGCAACATCCCCAACAGTGACGCGGTAGTCTAGCTGCTCAACAGCTTTCATGATGGTGGGATTGGGAGCCATAATTATGTTTTCTAATACTTAGTTGCGCTCAAAGATAATAGCTTTATAAAACAGAAAGGTCGGATATGTCGGACATCACAGGACCGGAAAACATACTATGTATCCATGGGATACGATGAATGCCATGTGCTAGATCTATGTAAATTTGCCTCCTATCTCAAGTATAATTTTTTTCAGTTTGGCCATTCTGATCAGGTTTTTTTATACTGAAATCCTTATTGATTGTTGATAACCGGTCATATTTGTGCTGCTGTTGTGCCAAGCCGCGATATCGTGCTCTGTTTCCAGCACCTTCGAGGGAAGTTGCCAACAGTCCTTTATAATAGGAGGCTGACAGGAGTTCACAAAACTTAAACCAGAAGCAGAGGTAGCAATGGCACTGATCACCACCGGCAAGTCATTCATCCGGGCACTAGAAAAGTCTGGTGCATTGGCAGTTTATGCACCATTAGAAGGTGGGTTTGAAGGTCGTTATCAGCGGCGTTTGCGAGCTGCTGGCTATACCACCGTTTCCATTACTGCCAAAGGACTAGGAGATCCAGCCGCTTATCTAACTGGAATTCACGGTGTTCGCCCTCCTCATCTGGGCAAGAAAAATATGGGTAAATCATCTGCAGTCGGTGATGTTTACTACCTGCCACCCTTGGTCACCTACCAACTGTCAGCCCTATCTCCCAAATCTAAAGGGTTGGTGCTGTGGATTATTGAAGGAATTATTCTATCTAGTCAAGAAGTTGACTATCTAACCACATTGCCCCAGCAAGAACCACGAGTAAAAGTAATCCTAGAGATGGGAGGAGATCGTGCTTTCCGTTGGCAACCCCTCAAAGAGACTTTGCCGGGACTCGTTTCTGTAGCCAATTTATAGTCTCGGTATAGCTCTGTAAGCATTCAGCGGTCAGCGGTCAGCGGTCAGCTTATTTTATTCAAAAGCGTGGCACAGGCTTCTAGCCTGTGACCTAAGGCATAAGCTAAATACTGATAGCTGATAGCTGATAGCTGATAGCTGATAGCTGATAGCTGATAGCTGATAGCTGATATTTATCGATACCCAACCCTGTTACTAGTCACAAATGATAATTTTGATACCCTAGAGGTGTAGGATGATAGTGGGTAAGACTAGCAATGCTCGAACAACGTGACTACACCTTAATCATCGATAAAAGTGGCAGCATGTCGATTAGGGATCAACTTGCTGGAAAAAGCCGTTGGCAAATGATGCAGGAGTCTACCCTTGCTTTAGCAAGTAAATGTGAAGAATTGGATCCAGATGGCATCACGGTTTATGTATTTTCTGGTCGCTTTAAACGCTACGACAATGTAACCGCAGATAAAGTGCTACAGATATTCCAGGAAAATGAACCATCGGGACGCACGGATTTAGCTGGTGTTTTACTCGATGCCACCAACGACTATTTTAAACGTAAGGCTAGTGGCCAAACCAAAGAAAATGGAGAAACCATCTTAGTCGTCACTGATGGGGAGCCTGATGAACGCAAAGCTGTGATGAAGGTGATCATAGAAGCATCACGGCGTATTGATGTCGATGAAGAACTAGGAATTTCCTTCATCCAAATCGGGAATGATCTCCAGGCAACTAAATTCTTAAAAATATTAGATGATGAGCTGCAAAATGCTGGGGCTAAGTTTGACATCGTAGATACGGTAACTATTGATCAGATGGAGGATATGACTCTCACTGAAGTTTTGATCAATGCTATTATTGACTAAAGCATAGGAGAAGTTAGTGGGATTTATCCCGTCAGGGTTCGAGGCTTGTGACAGTGCTGTAAGTTAACTGTTTAAAAAACATCCCTCAACAGTTAACAATTTAAGAGGAGACCAAAGTCATGGAATCAATGGATGACTTGTTAGCTCAACTCAAAGCTGAATATGAACAAAAAGATGCTGGTGTTCAACCGCAAGAAAAACCTCTGTTTCAGGAAAAACTAGTTGATTTGCCACTAACTGATCCAGCAACTAGTGCATCACCATCCAAAATACCTGATTGGGTATCTACTGCTCAGGATCGGGAGCTGGCTGAGATGAGAACAGAGTTTGATAAAAAAGACCAAGAAGAGGTTCTCAAACAACAGCAGGAACTCGAAGCTGAACAAAAACGAGTTCAGCAGCAAAAGCAAAGAGAACGAGAAGCCCTTAATCAGCAAGCCACTGAGTGGCTAAAAGGCTTAACTCCAAACTCAGCAGAAGGGTTGTGGTTTGAAGAATTTTCTGACTCCTATCCCTCCAAACTAGAGGCAGCAATTGATTATTTGCAAGCCTTGAAAGAAACTCGGTCTTGATTGCCAGACTCGTTAAGTATCATCTGATGGTGAGCAGGTAACACAGCTCCTAAGCAAACTGTCAAGATTTGACGATTAATCTCTAAGATTATTATTTTAATTTATAATAGTAAATAGAGACAACAGTCAATCAAATAAATCCACCATTACCTACCCTGATAAGCAAGTCTAAGGTGCTGCCGTTGAAAGATGCTTTTAATAATGGTTTCATAATGTTGGCATAATCAACTTCTGCTAAGGGTCCTAAGGCTAAAACATCCAGATGAGCTGTGGGAGTATTAGCTAAGCTAGATTAAGAAATCGTGGCAGTAAAGGTAAGGAGGAAATTTTTTCGTGGGAGGTTCACTCGTGGAAGACCGTGACTATACGTTAATCATCGACAAAAGCGGCAGTATGTCTAGCCCAGACTCCCAAGATAGGAGCAAAAGTCGATGGCAGATTGCCCAAGAGTCTACCTTAGCAGTGGCCAGAAAATGTGAACAGCTCGATCCAGATGGGATTACGGTTTACCTGTTTTCTAGTCGCTTTAGACGGTACGACAATGTTACCTCAGATAAAGTAGAACAAATTTTCCAAGAAAATGATCCCATGGGTCGCACCGATCTCGCTGGTGTGCTAAAGGATGCCACCGATGACTACTTTAAGCGCAAAGCGGCTGGGCAAACCAAACCCAATGGGGAAACCTTCTTGGTGATAACCGATGGTGAGCCAGATGACCGCAAAGCCGTAATGCGAGTGATCATTGAAGCATCTCGGCACATAGACCGGGATGAAGAACTAGGCATTTCACTGATCCAAGTGGGTAATGATGCCATGGCAACTCGGTTTCTCAAAGCACTTGATGATGACCTTGAAGGAGCTGGGGCTCAATTTGACATCGTGGACACAGTGACTCTGGAAGACATGGAGAATATGACCTTAGCCGAGGTCCTGCTTAACGCGATTATTGATTAACCGAATAAGCGCCAAGATTCCCAATGCTTAAACTCCATCCCACGACTAACTATCACGTGGGATGGGTTTTAATAAAAAGAGTTTTGAATTAAAAAGAATTTTGAATTAATTGACACCATTATTTTAGTGAGATCAGCTGTAGAAATTCAACCCCTACATTTGGTGTAAGAATAAAACCAGCTACCCTAAATCTGCATTTTTGGAAAACAATTGAGGGATTTCCCCCCCCGGAAAGGATTGTAAGCGCCTCAAAAAACGCCTTTTTAATTACTCAAATTCTAAAATTAGTCTCCCCATTTTCGCGTTAAAGATTTAGCATATAGGAGTGAATGAACTTTACTATCCCTTACATTCCTTAAGGGAGGGTGATTGGTTCAAGCTCATTTGCGGAGCCAGTTTTCAACACCTCCCTGCTGTTAGAAGCCTAACCTTGGCTTACACCCTCGCCGGTGCCGATTGTATTGATGTGGCAGCTGACCCGGCGGTCATTTCGGCGGCGAAAGATGCCTTACAAGTCGCCAGCACCATGGGAAATGAAGCCAAACAGCGAGGGTTTGGATTCTGTGGCAGACCATGGCTGATGGTGAGCTTGAATGATGGGGAAGACCCCCATTTCCGAAAAGCCGAATTTGACTCAGATTTGTGTCCAGGGGACTGCCCCCGTCCCTGTGAAAAGATTTGCCCAGCACAAGCAATTACTTTCCAGAATGGCAGTGAAGCTTACTCTGGTGTGCTCGACCAACGCTGCTATGGCTGTGGTCGTTGTCTGCCAGTTTGCCCCCATCAGCTGATCACTACTCGGTCATACGTATCAGCTCCTTTTGCGATCGCACCCCTGATTCTAAGCAATGACGTTGATGCTATAGAAATTCACACCAAAGTCGGGAATTTACCAGATTTTAAAAGACTCTGGAATGCGATCGCACCCTGGTGCGCTCAACTCAAACTCCTAGCCATTAGCTGCCCAGATGGTAAAGATTTGATTGACTACCTAAAGGAAATCTACCAACTCATCCAGCCTTTACCCTGTCCTCTAATCTGGCAAACCGATGGACGTCCTATGAGTGGGGATATAGGCATGGGTACAACTCATGCTGCTGTCAAACTCGCTCAGAAAGTCATCGCTGCTGGCTTACCAGGATACGTACAGTTAGCTGGTGGTACCAATAACCACACCGTCAGCAAACTAAGAGCAGCTAGGCTTTTGAAGCTAGCCCAAGTTGATAGGTTGCCGGTTGAACGTTCTTACAACAACCTTGACCAAAAGGCCACCCTAGGCGAACAACCAAATAACCTACCCTACGTTGCCGGTGTGGCTTACGGTAGCTACGCCCGAGTTCTACTCTCACCGATTCTAGAAAAGTTAGAACAAGACTATGACCAAAACGTTGATCACCACCAGGGATTCGTTCCTAATCCCTCTTATAGAAACCTTGAAGATGTACCAGATCTGCTCTGGCAGGCTGTGGCAACTGCCCATGCCCTGGTGGCTCAACTCAAATCAGTCAAAAAAATTCCTCAGAGTATTTAATGTTCTTGACTTTAATCGAGGAATACTGTTGGATTAAATTAGCATAAAAACCTTCAATTATTAGGGAGTAAAATTAGACATGACCTAAATCCAAAACCTGACTAACAACCGAAAGTTAAACAGGGCAAAAGTTAACAGCAGAAATCGCTTTATTTGGTCAAAACAAATGGTGAATTTTCCACTAAACAAGCTTTCAGAGCAACAACTGTCATTCAATCAAGAATCACCAGTGGTTTATGAAAATAACTTGGTTGAGGCGATGACCGTTAGTGGTCACTCCTCAGAGGTAAGTGACAATCTTCAACTAGATTTTGCCACTATACCTACCAAGGAACACCAAGAAACAGTGGACAAAACTCAGGGGATTTCAAACTGTGAAAAAATTACAGATGACCTACCAAAATTACTAGACATATTGCCCGCCGAAATTCGGTCATCATTGGAGCAACATCCTGAAAGGGACAGTTTGATCGAAGTGATTATGGATCTCGGTCGCTTCCCAGAAGTGCGCTTTCGTGATCGGGCAGAGTACCTTTCTGATACACCAGTTACTATCGAACAAATCAATCACTGTGTTGAGCGAGTCGGATCCTTTAGCGGTGATAACCGAGCCGGAATTGAGGGTACCTTGCACCGCATTAGTGCGATTCGGAACCGTCCAGGGGAAATTATTGGCTTAACCTGTCGTGTGGGTCGAGCGGTCTTTGGTACCATCGGCATGATTCGTGACTTAGTCGAAACTGGTAAGTCAATTTTGATGCTTGGGCGTCCTGGTGTAGGCAAAACTACTGCTTTACGGGAAATTGCCCGAGTTCTGGCAGACGAATTAGACAAACGGGTCGTGATTATCGACACCTCTAACGAAATTGCTGGAGATGGCGATATTCCCCACCCAGCTATTGGTCGAGCCCGACGGATGCAGGTCGCTAGCCCAGAACATCAGCATCAGGTGATGATTGAGGCGGTGGAAAACCATATGCCAGAAGTGATCGTTATCGATGAAATTGGCACAGAACTGGAAGCTCAGGCCGCTCGTACCATTGCGGAACGGGGGGTGATGCTGGTGGGAACTGCTCACGGCAATCGGATTGAAAACTTGATTAAAAATCCCACTCTTTCGGATTTAGTAGGCGGTATCCAGGCTGTAACCCTAGGGGATGACGAAGCCAGACGGCGAGGCTCCCAGAAAACCGTTTTGGAGCGAAAAGCCCCCCCAACCTTTGAAATCGCTGTAGAAATGCTAGAGCGTAAGCGTTGGGTAGTACATGAAAGTGTTGCGGACACGGTTGATAATTTACTCAGGGGACGTCAACCAAATCCTCCAGTCAGGACAGAAGATGAAAATGGTAAGGTAACCATTACCCGAGAATTACCTAGCGCTCCAGTTACCACTCCCCTAAATGGTCGGAGCAAGGGTCACCTTACCCTAACGACTCCTAGCCAACCAAAAGGTTGGCGTTCATCTGGGCAGATGAATCCCCTATCCCTTCAAGAACCAAAGCCAGCTCGGGAAAATAGCACCTTTGAACAGCTGCTGGCTGAATCTTGGTCACAGCAAGAGCTCTTGGGTCAAGGGATGGAGATGTTAGGACCTAATGGTGAGGATTTGCCACTACAGGTGTATCCTTACGGCATTAGTCGTCATCAAATCGAGCAAGTGATCCAAATCCTCAATTTGCCTGTGGTCTTGACAAAAAACATGGATACTGCTGATGTGGTTTTAGGATTGCGATCGCATGTCAAAAACCACTCCAAGCTCAAGTCCATTGCTAAATCTCGTCAGATCCCGATTCACGCTATCAAAGCTAGCTCCATCCCCCAGATTACTCGGGCATTAAGGCGTCTGTTGCACATGGATGACCCCACAATTCCCGATGCTGCTGATTTGGAGTTATTTGCCCAAAGCGTTAGCGAGGATGAAATCGAGGCTCTAGAAGAAGCCCGTTTAGCAGTTGAGCAAATTGTGATTCCCAAAGGCCAACCCGTAGAATTGTTGCCGCGATCGCCTAAAGTGCGGAAAATGCAACACGAGTTAGTTGAACACTATCGCCTCAAGTCTTCTAGCTTTGGCGATGAACCCAACCGACGTTTACGGATTTATCCGGCGTGAATATAGGTTGAAAAGGAAGAGGGGGGAAAAAACATGCGGAGGTCAGACAATCAATCTCTCTTTCTCTTCCTTCCGGTGACCATTCCTCCATTACTCCATTACCCTTTCGCCCAAACAAAGAAAAAATAATCAAAAAAAATACTTGACATATTCCCAGTCAAATCTGTTATCATCAAAGAAGTGGAATGAATGGGGTGTAGCCAAGCGGTAAGGCAGCGGGTTTTGGTCCCGCCATTCCTAGGTTCGAATCCTAGCACCCCAGTTACAGTATTTAGGTTATGGTAGTAAATCAAAAACTAACCTGATAATGCAGCAAAATAAGAAGCTTCTAAAGACTTTAGAAGCTTCTTAATGTATTTTAAGGGTATTTTAAGGGGCCTTAAAACTAGCGGCGGCGTCTGAAGGAACGACTACCACCACGACTACTACCAAAGCCAGAAGGCGATCGCTTCGTGCTGCCAAAACCACTGCTTCTTGGTTTGGCTTTCTTAGTACTAGATGGACTAGAGGTGCGTAACTGACTTGAGCCGAAACCACTTCCTGTGGAGCGATTAGCGTTGGGTGAGGCTTTACGAGTAGTGGCTTGATTAGCTGCAGGAGATTTTCTTAAGCTACCAGTCGTGCGGAAAGAGCGAGTATTTTTAACCACGGGTGGCGGTGCTTTGTACCGTGTTTCATATCGCTTCACTGCTTGACTATAGCTGTTACCATACCCACCATAACCATTCAGAACCCCTCCCGGTTGATAAACCGGTGGAACATAGTATTGAGGTCGAAATAGCATACTACCTATAGCTTGACCAGCCAAAGCACCAGCAAAAGGAGCCCAGAAACTGGATTGCTGACGCACGATTACTGTTTCTTGTTGACCAGTTTGAGGATTAGATCTAGTCTCAGTGACATTGTGGACATATTCAATCCGGAAGTCTTCAGTTAGGTACATCACCGGCTGATTGTCATCAATACTCAGATACGTATTTTCCCCAGCAGCAACCTGCTCATCAGTCAGACGTGCCATCTGCAAATCCCTGCTCCGAAAAACTGGCGGACTACCCGCAGGAGTATTGAGTACCATTAGGGTATATACCCCATTAACATCATCGTAGGTTGCCTGTTGTACGGGATATTTCCCATCACTCAACCGAGTTGGAGTAAAGGATGTACTCCCACCCCGATTCAGCGACACTTGGCTTGAGTTAGGAGAACCACACCCTACTGTGGTCCAACATAAGGTTAGAGATAGAACAAAAATCGCAACTGTACGTAACATATAGTTAAAAAAGTTTTCTTAAATCACTATCGTTCTGTTAAATCACTATTGTCTAATCGCGCTTGTCTAATCGCGCTTGGCTATGGGCTAGTTAATTTGTCAAACAAAAATTTGGGGAAGATTTTTCGTTCGTCTTGCCCATCACCCCATCACCCCATCACTGTTTCTACTGATAGTGATAACTATAACACTATCTATATTTATTTAATTTACTTATGATTAGAGGGGAACCAGTTCCGGGAAATTGAGTAAAATTTGCTCATCAGTCAGTTCGTCACCCAACTGTGCTGGAGAGAAGTGAACCTGGATAGCTTGCAAACTTTCCTGATAGTGGAGATTAATCAATGCCTTTAGACCTGCTTCGAGGTACTCAACACTAGCTAGGTTAGTTTCTAGTTCAGGAACTTCCCCTTCGTAGGCTACTGTGATCATAACAATTACGTTTTGGGTCACAGGTATGGATAAAGGTTCATTGTCAGGTAAGGGTGTAGTGAAATCTGGTTCAGACAGGTAGCGCCCAGCTGAGTCAGTAAACAGTTCATTAACGTAGTCCCCAGCTTCTCCTTCCTTCCAAAAGACATCTCCTTCATTCGCTGCCGATTGCCAGTAGATCTGCAGCTGTAGCAGGTTTTGACAAATTGCTACCAGTTCTTCCCCTAACACCTTCAAATCCCCGTCTGATTCAACGGCCTCCCGTGCCGCACGATTGAGTACCCCCAACAAGGGTGTTACTTCTGAACCAGCTAAGTGTACAAACAAACGAAAAACTACAAATCTAGTTTTGCCACCAAATTTATTTAAGCGATCGCGCCAAGAACTCATCCTTCTGTCGGCTAACTTACGCCGTTAATTAATCTCAATTATCCTATCTATCCTACTCTAGCGCATTGCTCACTACCCATACTGGATCACCGAACACCCGCATTGGTAAGGCAGAGCAAGGGGAGTTATATCAAGTCTGCTATTAAGGGGAGGGTGGGAGGTGTGGGGAGATGGGGAGATGGGGAGATGGGGAGAAACGGGAGAAACGGGAGATTTTTATTAAGGGTAATTATCCTGACAAGATATTAGGTAGGGAAAACCAAGTCAACTGTGTCCGTTTGATCAGAAAAAAAAACAGGAGCAATCGCTTCTGCACCAGTCAACCGCAGCTGACTGAGCAATCACTCCTGAACACACCCCGTTTTTGGAATCTGTAGCGGTTTATACCAATTATCTAACAAAACGACAAGAGGTTTGAGCCATCTGTATCGAACTGGCTTGACTTGAAGGGGATCTCACCATCTTTGTGACGGTTGAGGGTTGACTGTCAACTGTTAACCGTTAACCGTTAAACGTCAGCAATCAACCAGTTGCTTAGTGCCTTGCCAGTTAACTAGGTTAACCTAGTTAACTGGCATCAACTCATCCTACTTTTCTTCTGAACTCAATTAAGTTTGACCTGTGTTTTGTTACTGACAGTGGTTTTGTTTCTGACAGTGCTGTAATATTAATATCGTGATCTTTGGTAAAATCTGGTTTACACAAAGTCATAATACGCTGTTGCCACCATTGCTTTTCTGTAATCTGTTGCTCAAAAAAGTCGGGCATAAACTCATAGGAACTAATCAGGCGACGACCGAGGTATAACACTAGTTGCTCTGCCTTATAATCTTCTGCGTGATAAGTTGACCAATCGTCGATTAGGTTTAAATCCCATACCCCAATCCACTCTTGGTTTTTGAAGGGGTCAATTAGGCTAATACCGATACGATGAGAGACGTTACTAATCGGTAAATTAACAATTTATCTTTTGGTGTTACCTGGTTTTCTTTGGCGATTGCTTCTCTGGAAATATCTATCTAAATCCGCTAGGTTATCTAGAGTAATTAGTAAGTATTGTCTTTGGAGCAGCTCACAGTTAAATCGCCATGTGCTGACAGCTCCCGGTGTGTTTCTTTCCAGAAGCAACAACTTACAGCCTTTTCCTGGCAGCTGTCGCATCACTAGAGGCGTATAGTACTGTTCTATTTTTCTTCCTATAATCCCTTGGATCCATTGTTTAGTGATGTGTAGCCATTGCTTTCTAGAGTCAAGTTTACTATAATAATCTAGGACAGTTATACAATTAATTTTAGAAGTAGTAGTAGATTTAACACCCTTTTTAAAGGTGTTGGCAACCCTGAATAAATGCTATTGACTAATTGCAAACTAGTCAGCAGCGTCTTCTAGTTGAGATAGATAGTTGAGATAGATAGTTGAGATAGATAGCTGAGATAGATAGCTGAGATAGATAATAGATAGCTGAGATAGATAGCTGAGATAGATAGCTGAGATATACAGCTGAGATAGATAATAGATAGCTGATATAGTCTTCCTTATGAAATTAGAACTCAACCGGTGACTAACTAGACAACTAACTAAACCATAAGTCTTGACTAATCAGTACGTTAAGTGATGGTACTAGACATGATATTACTCCTCTTCATCCATAGAGGAATTTACTAGCAGTTGAATTATTCCTTTGCCTTTTGAGAAGATTGTAGATTTATTAATTTCAATACCTAGCCCCAAGCCAATCAAGGTTAACCCACTCACTAAGAGACTAGAAGGAGGCGACTTGGTCGCAAAAGAAATATTTTCCTCACCATTTACCCGTTCATAGGAGGCTTCCAGTGACTGGAATCCCAAAATCATCGCCACAATCAGAGCAAAAATATACCCTCCCCTTACTATCGCCTGTTTGTCATTATGATTTCGAGTTGGATAATTCACCAAACTACTCGTGCTTGCTTCACAGTTCTGATTGCCAGAAGGCACCGAATTAATTGATTGGTTGTGCATAGTTATTTGTTGGCAAACAGTTTTAGGGAAATAAATCGCTGTTGGCTACCTAGCTCAAGTAGACCTAAAGATTCAGCGATGAGTTATTGAATGAGTGTACTTAATTGACCGGTCAAGTAAGTCAGGTAACACGTTATCGTTGGCGTAGGGTGACCATTCGCGTAGCGTGGCCATTAGGCCAAGGTCAATCCTTAAGCGGCAAGCCGCTTACCTAGGTAACAGGATCAAAGATTTTGAGTCTTGGTGGTGAGTGATGGCTGATGGAAAATGGAAACTAACTTGCTAAGGGTTCTGATATTAGTTCCCAAGCATTGACATTGCTGACACCAATGCGCACTGGTACGTTCAGATAATCCTCTACCAGGTAATAATCTGTCTCATAGCGGCCTAATGTGCCATCGGGACGCCTGAGGGTGTACTGGAATTTGGGAATGTAACGCTCCCGAGTCAATCGATCAATTAGTTCGTTATAGTCATCCCGACTATCACGCCACAAGTAGCGATAATTAAAGCCAGTCCACTGATGGGGTTGGAGAATACCCCGCTCCGGTGCAAGTAGGTCATTGGTATGTAAGCAAACATCATTCCACATTGACGTAATTACTACAATTAGACCTTCTTCACGCTTTTCTTTGATAAAATCATTAACACGAAGGTAGTTGGCTCCTAGCAAATAGGTTCCGCTTTGGGGTATTGGTCCGGTCATAGTTGTCTGGCTCCTGAGTATGGAGGTGGGAATTTGGTAAGGTCGCTCGCATCCGGGCCAAGATACAATAGCCCGTTGAAGCCTGAGTTTTTGAGCAGATACAGCCAGCTCACTAGCATGTCGCCTTAGAGCATAAGCCGCTAAGCGTGATGGAGCTTCAATATTGAAACTCTCGGTGGTAACTGATAGATGGCACCCTGAGAAAAAGAAATTGTCCATTGTTGAAGACTGAAACCTAAAATGACACGCTGAGTAGTGAGTGTTGCTCTTAAGCAAGTTAAACCGGACCAACGGAGACTATGGCTAACTACTATGGCTAACTACTATGGCTAACTACTATGGCTAACTACTATGGCTAACTATGGTTGTTGATCTATCGTTGTTGATTTATGGTTGTTGATCTAAGTAACCGACGGCTTCCATAGTACAGTAACTGGCAGGATTGATTTTAGCCAAAAATCGATTCAAAAACCGATAATTTCTCTAACAAATCCCCTCTGATAGCAATCACCATTGGCAGCTGTTAGTCCGATCACGGTTATTGAATCCTTGGCGACTCGCTGTTGCTCGACAATTTTGGAACACCGTAAAAACAGCGATCGCGAATCTCGACTAACTCATCGGTTGTCCAAGGTTCACCATTGTTCTTGCATAGCACTACACCCAAACCAATCAGATCATCATCTGTGGGTCGGTTTCCTTCCATGATGGCTTGCAGGTTTTCAACGCTAACTTCACTTAATCGTGATAGTTCTTCCAAGTTCCAGCCATGAATCAGATCAGCAATGGTAGGAGTTTGTGCTGGAACTGCTGATAGTTGGCTGCTGTCTAGGTAGTTAAAAAATTTAGTCAGCGCATCTTCTAGTCCTTCACTGTAGTCAAGTTCGTGTTCGACACAGTAGTTGCGGAAGCGCTTTAGTAGATGTTTGGGAATATGTCCTCGCAGTAATGCATACCGGGGATCTGTCTTTTTGTGAACCAATGTCCTTGTCCTCTAGCTCCAGAGAGAGCAACATCTGATTGTCCTCTTATAAGTTTGGCACATTTTGTCACGATATACTTCTATTGGTATATCGTGATATCATGACAAATGGCTAATACACAGGTTAATACACTTAGGTAGTTACTACACTTAGGGGGTTTATTTAAGTGTTTTACTATAGTGTTTTGTGTGTTCTTTCCTTTTGTCGCGATATATTTATATGATTACATCACTATGTCGCGACGTCAATACCCAAAAAAATATTTTTTTCCCCTTTACCTGTGGCCTAATGCCTGTGGTAATGCCTGTTGCCCTTAAGTCTATTGATGAAACGGTACAACCAATAGGGGTAACAATACGTATAGCAACCAACTCCAATTCCAGGAGTAATTCCAGGAGTTAGTAGCAGTGGCAGACTCTGGCTCTGTCAAGAGTGCATCGATTCTCTCTTGGAAGCGACTGGGAGGCACAGGTCTACTAAAGGGAGCACAGAAATTTTCCTTAGTGATCATCGGACTACTAACCATAGTCAACAGTGATTCTGCCAACAATAGGGCATCGACCTGTTTAGCGGCCCAATGGTCAGCACGGATTTCTCGTAGACTCAATAGTTCTTGCCACAATGACTCTGTATTTGGTAACCAAGCGGTGATTCGATGAATCCAGCCTAGCCAGAAAAACCAGAAGGTATCTCGGTAATGGTGGTGAGCTTGCTCATGGGTAATAACAGCCTCTAGATGTTCGGATGAGAGAGTTTCTAAGAGTCCCTGACTGACCACAAGTTCCGGTTGCCAAAAGCCAATCTGAGCAATAAAGGGTATGGGAGTGTCTAAAAGACGAGCCAATTGACCCTGACTAGCTAGGGATTCAGGGGTTGGAGTTAAGCCAGGACAGTTTTCAACCCTTTCCCATTGCCCATTTTGCCATTTCCCATTTATTAAGCAAATTTGGGGTAAGGAACGAAATTGTTGCAAAGACTGCCAACCAAGCCTTGCTAACTTTAGCCACAACACTACTGCCCAACCCAGAAATCCTAGCGCTAGACAGTAGCTGAGCCAGTCGGTACGTAACCCGATCATTTGTCCCTTTGGCCCCATGGATAGGACAGCTAAAGCAGTGGTTAGGAGGAGTAGGGGTGGAGCCAGAAATTGCACTAGTACCTGTTGCCAGCGCCTGGGCCAACTCCCTGGGAGTTGGTAGCTTGTGTGCCTGTGCCAGCAAGCCAGCCCTAATGCTGCTATAATCATGACCACATGCATTATTTTTCCTCCTTCCGCCTTTGACGTGCTGCTTGCAGTCGTTGTGCGATCGCAGAAATTTGTTCCACACTCGCTGCATCTAAGCTATCGGCAAAGGCAGCAACTACATCTGGATTGCCTACAGCTAAAAAGCGATTGAGCTGGTCATGGGCTGCGAGTACCTGGGCTTCTTGGCGAGACACTAAGGGTCTCCATAAAAAGGTACGCTGTCGTTTATCACAACTCAGCCAACCTTTCTGGGTCAAGCGGCGTAGCACTGTGGTCACTGAAGCATACGCTAATTCCCGATCGGGGTCAGCCAAAATCTGTTCATGGACATCTTTAACAGTAGCGCAACCTAATACCCAGATGATCTCCAAGATTTCTCGTTCCAATGGACCTAGGGAGAGTTGTTTAGGGCGATGATGGGGCAGAGGACTCATAGATTAGTGGTTAATTTTAGGTTAATTTTCAGGTAATTTTGGTGCTAAAACTGATTAATAGTGTATGAAGTGAAGAGCCGCCAGGCTATCCCGATTCATATTTAGTCTGTCTGCTTCCTTTATTTATAGTCTTGCTTAGGTTTGACAGCAGTTCTTCTAAGGTTTACAGTCATTCTAGGGAATAATTATAGGCCACTCTGTAGCCTGCTGTTTGTTTGATCAGAAGGAGAATACCCTTGAAGAAGCTGCTATCAATCCTGTTGACTGCTACGGTATGGTTTACATTTGCTCTATTTCGTCCAGCCCTCGCTGGTGATGCCGTTCAGGGAGCTCAGGTTTTTAGTCAAAATTGTGCTGCTTGTCATATCGGTGGCAATAACGTGATTATGGCCAATAAAACCTTGAAGAAACCTGTCCTAAAACGATATAAGATGTATGACCTGGAAAAAATTAAAACCCAGGTAACTAATGGCAAAAACGCTATGCCCTCCTTCAATAAGAAGCTGACTGAGCAGGAGATTGAAAATGTGGCTATCTATGTTTTATCGCAGGCTGACAATGACTGGCAGTTGGGTAAAGACATTCCTATTCAAAAATCCCCGAAGTCCAAATCTCCAGAATTAGGTGTAGAGGCTTCTGAGAAGCCAGTTAATCAGGACAAGACCGATACCCTTAAACCCAAAAAGCGCTCATTCTGGCGCTCATTCTTTTGATTCCCCTAATGTAATCTAAGTTACTATAGCAGTTCTCAATTGCGTCAGGGACTTTCGTCTTAGGTTAATGGGAGTAGGCAGTAGGGAGTAGCGATGCAACAAGGTAGCGCCTTGATGAGGGGGTTTACCCCATGATCGCACTGGCTCCCCTCATGAATGCCCTGCATAGCTGAGTTATAGATGTGAAGTACCCCAACCTGCTTGACCTTTGGTCACGCTACGCGAACGCTGAGGTTGGGGCTTCCAATTCTCAGGTCAACTCAGGGACGGTTTTATTCGTCTTTCGGGCTTCCCGCTTCATCCGCCGATGCCTCAAACAGCAAGCTGCAATACGGTCTTACTCAGCGTCCACAGGCAGATATCCGCCTTCCGCAGACATATAGTTTACTCGACAGACTCACCTTGGAATTACGACTCTGTGGTCAACCAGCCGGGGCAAGTCTCTTCCCTGAGCTCTGCTAGTACTTTGTACACCTAATGGTCTAAAAACTGATAGGATTTTAAACCATTTGCAAGGTAGCCTTTTAGTCAGTCAGGCGGGTCAGCGACCATCTTTATTCTAACATGAATCGTGATGATTTGTCATTACAAGTTGTCGTCTCGCTATCCATCCCCACCCTGGAAGAGGGTGGGGATGGATAGCGAGTTTTGTTAAAACTTTGAGATGCACCCAATCACCATTGGGTTTCTGGATCTATTTTAAAATGCTATTCTTTTCAAGAAATACTTCAAAAAACACTTCAAAATGGCTTGAAGAGATCAAAACTTAGTATTCCTAGATACTAAGTTAGAAATAATTTGTATGAAAAGCTACAATCAATTGGGATAACTAACACTTTTCGTTAATTACTCGCGATTCGCATTTCCGGGGCTACTAAAACCGGGGATTGGCGATTTTTGCACTTCAGGAGTATGAAGATGCGATCGCTATCTTATCACCAAGCCAAAGCCTATTCACAACAGGTAAAACCCTAACTTCCGCAACCACATCAGGTAGAGCTAAGAGTAGGTTTTAACAATTCCAAGCAATTCTGCAATCCTATTGATGACAGCAAGTCGAGCTATGTCTAGCTAAATGTTGTATTATAACCATCAGATTAGAACTATCTGGGTGGTTTTTGTAAAGTTATGTTAACAACTCGGAAACTGCGGCATAAAAGGTGTGGACTCAACCAGATAAGTAACTGGTGACTCAAAATCAATGGTGCTAGTTAGGTTACCAACAAACCCAAGCTCAAGAGGGTTTACCTAACTCTTGCTGGTGTTATAGAGCAGATTATGCCCAAAGACTAATGCTCATCCTCAGGATTGGTTTCAGTGCTAGCTGTTACGAAGTACCCAAACGGGTACTGCCAATGCCTGAACTTGTTTCCCACAATGGATCAAAAGGGGGTTAAAGCTATGCTGTCAAAGGTACCAGAACAAAGTTGGCACCGAGTGCGTTTGGTGCTAGTGATTAGTTGGCTAATATTAATTTTATCGTTGTTTTATGACCCGATTTCACATAATTTAACTGATCCTGATAATCTATTAAGCCTATTTCGGGATCCCACGCTCACTCAAGACCCATGTGTTCAAGTCCAGGGAGTGTGCCTGGATGAAAAACCCTATGCCCTGGGAGCGCGATTGTTCTGGGGCATGATTGTGCCTAGCGCCATCATGATTGTTTTGGTGTTCGGTCATGAGACTTGGCGACGCATTTGCCCACTTTACTTTCTGTCCCAAATTCCCAGAGCTTTGGGGTTACAGCCACAGGGGGATATCAGCAAAAATCCGTGGCTGGTTCGTAACCATTTATATGTGCAGTTTGCCATTTTCTTTATCGGGTTGAACTGCCGGATTCTATTTGTTAACTCTGACCGCTTGGTTCTGGGTTTGTTTCTGAGCCTGACTATCTTATCCGCCATGATGATGGTATTCCTCTATGGTGGCAGAAGTTGGTGTCATTATGTCTGTCCATTTGGCATGGTTCAGATGGTATTTACTGGACCACGGGGATTGCTTGGCACTGAAGCTCACAACGCACCGCCAAAAACCATTACCCAGTCCATGTGCCGCACCGTAGACAAGACCACAGGTCAAGAAAAAAGTTCCTGTATCAGTTGTAAGTCCCCTTGTATGGATATCGATTCCGAAAAAGCCTACTGGCAACAACTGACTAAGCCTGGTCGGAAATTAGTCCAATACGGTTATTTAGGCCTGGTGATTGGTTATTTCCTCTACTACTGGTTGTATGCAGGAAACTTCGATTATTACCTGTCTGGGGCTTGGACCCATGAAGAGAATCAGTTAGGTGCGCTTTTCAAGCCAGGGTTTTACATCATGAATCACGCAATTGCGATTCCTAAACTGGTGGCAACTCCTCTTACCTTCGTTGTCTTCGTGGCGCTCAGTTGTATAATTTGTACCAAGCTAGAGAAACTATACAAAGCTGCTCTGTGGCGAAAAAACCAATCTATCACTCAGGAGCAAGTATTGCACCGAGTCTTTTCGATTTGTACCTTTATTGCCTTTAACTTCTTCTTCATCTACGGGGGTCGTCCCGAAATTAATCGGTTCCCTGTCCTAGTGCAATTCCTGTTTCAGAGTGTAGTAATTCTGGTGAGCAGCTTATGGCTTTATCAAACTTGGGGTCGTAGTTTTCACCAATATACCCAGGAGAGTTTGGCAGACAAGTTGCGCCGTCAACTGAAGAAGCTACCCCTGGACTTCTCGGAATTTCTCGAAGGTCGTTCCGTGGATGATCTCAAACCTGAGGAATTACACATCCTGGCTAAAACCCTACCGGGTGCTAACCAACAATACCGTTTGGGGGTATACAAAGGGGTGCTAAGAGAAGCGATCCAAGCTGGACATGTGAATTCCTCTAGTAGTCTCGAGGTTCTCCAGCAGATCCGGGATGAACTGGGTATAAACGATCAGCAACATTATCAGGTTTTAGAAGAACTTGGTAAGGAGCAAGAAAACTTACCAATCTTGTATCCCCACTATGGACCGGACCCTTATAAAGTACTGAGCACCATCAAAGAGCGCCAGAAGACTAGTACTTCTAACCAACGCACGATACTTAGGGAATCCCGCAAGCAGAATCGTTCTGATAAGCGCACCAAGCTGCTAAAAGACCGCAAAGATAACAACAATCAACTAGGTGATCAGGACTAGTCCTTGGTTTTCCCAAATAGTACATTCAACAGGGTGAGACGAGGATGAAATACCGGAAAAAAGAGAGCATTTTTCATAAAAAGAAAAAAAAAGGCTGATAACTATATGGCCACTGGTAAAACACTTATAAAACACTTACTTACTTGTGGCTCAGGCCGAGGGTAAGGGTTAGTAGCCAGTGAATAAAAGGGTCACATAGTCTACCAAAATATCAAATTAATTGTTAGACTATATCTATGACACTAATACCACTTCGTAAGGCGGTCGAACTTACGGGACTCTCTAGGAACACTCTTCGGAAGTATGCAGACAATGGCACGATTAAATGCGAGCGAACCCCAAGTGGTTACCGGCTCTTTGATACAGAAAGCCTGCTCAGCCTCGGAAAAAGGGAATCAAGGCAGCCAGCAACTATCTGCTACTGTCGAGTCAGTAGCAGCAAGCAAAAAGACGACCTCGTCAGGCAAGTCGCCTATCTGCACTCCCTCTTTCCGGAAGCGGAAATCATTAAAGACATCGGCTCAGGGCTCAACTACAAAAGGAAGGGGCTTCGAGCCATACTGGAACGAATCGTGCGAGGAGATCAGCTCACAATTGTTGTTGCCTGTCGAGACAGACTTACCCGGTTTGGGTTTGAAATCATTGAGTACTTGGTCGGTCTCAACGGTGGAAAAATCCTGGTTCTCGACAACCCTGAAAGCTGTCCAGAATCAGAACTTACCGCAGATCTTCTCTCCATCATTCACGTCTTCTCTTGCCGCGTCCACGGACTCCGAAAATACGGGAAGAAAATCAAAGAAGATTCGAGTGTTCCTAAGCCCTGAACAACGATTGGCCGTAGGCCACGCTACGCGAACAATGGTTCGTCAATGGTTTGGAGTGTCCCGTTATGTATTTAACAAGACCGTCAAAATCCTTGAAGATGGAGAAACTAAAGCTAACTGGAAAGCTATTAAAACTGCGATATTAAATGACTTACCCGAGTGGTGCAAGACAGTGCCTGATCAAATCAAATCTATAGCGATTAAGGATGCTTGCACCGCTGTCAGGGAAGCCAAAAAGAAATACAACTTGACTGGACAAATTAATCGGGTCAGGTTCAGATATCGCCAGCATCCTGTTCAGTCTTGTTATATCCCAAAATCGGCTGTTTCAAACAAAGGAATCTATCACACCAAACTAGGGTAATTGACTTTTACTGAAGCTCTTCCCGACAAGATATGCGATTGTAGGTTGACTAGCACCAATGGGGATTACTATTTGGTAGTCCCCTATAAGACAACAAAAAACCAAACCGAAAACCAAGGTAGAGTAGTTGCCTTAGATCCTGGTGTTAGAACTTTCCTGACTTTTTTTAGTGAGAATTCTGTAGGCAAAATCGGAGAAGGTGAATTTTCTCGAATTCAGCGGCTGTGTCAGCACCATTATAATCTGATATCTAATAATCAGTAAAGCTAAGGGAAGACAGAAACGCCCCATGATAAAAGCGGCTAGAAGAATGGTTATCAGAATTCAGAATCTGGTAAATGAACTACATCACAAAGCGGTACTACCGATGAAGACAAGTTGAGATGAATTGTGAACTCAAAATAGAGAATCCCTTCATAAATTTCAGCAATTGAAGCAATTGACCCATTAGTTCGGTAATCTGGAGTGACACAAAACATGCTGACGACTACAATCATCAACTACCAAACCAACGAGTTACAGGAAAAAACCCTGAAACCGGAAACTGCAATTCAAGGTGAGTATCTGATTGGCCGCCATCCAAGTTGTGACCTAGTCTTGGATAGTCCTGTCGTAAGTCGTGTACACGGCAGAATCATATGCCTTGGGGGACAGTGTTTCTTTACTGACCTCGGTAGCACAGATGGCTCTCGGATCAATAATGAGGAGGTAGATGTTAACCAAAACTGGCTCCTGAAGGAAGATGACATCATCCGCATCGGTGAATTTGTTTTGTTGGTCAAAGACCTACAGCTCTATGGCTCTAACCAGGAACCAAACCTAGTTGTAGATGGTAATAGCACTGGCATAAAGCAGTGGACTAAGGGTGAGATTACTGTCCGCTGTGTACAGGTCATTGATGAGACCGATGATGTGAAAACATTCCGCTTCGTGGCCGAACCACCAATACTGTTCAGCTACAAGCCAGGTCAGTTTGTCACTCTGGATTTGGAGATTGATGGCAAAGCAGTAAAGCGTTCCTACTCCATCTCTTCGGCCCCCTCACGTCCTCATACCTTGGAAATTACTGTCAAGAGAGTTCCAGCACCACCAGACGCTCCTGATCGGCCAGCGGGTTTGGTGTCTAACTGGTTGCACGACAACATTAAAGTCGGATCCGAGGTGAGATTAAATGGTCCAATGGGGAAATTTACCTGTGCTGACCATAGGGCTGATAAACTGCTGTTGATCTCAGCAGGTAGTGGCATTACCCCGATGATGTCCATGTCCAAATGGCTTTGTGATACCGGTGCTGATGTCGATGTTGTATTTGTCCACAGTGCTCGTAGCCCACAAGACATCATCTTCCGTCAGAAATTAGAGTTGATGGCGGCTTGGCACCCTAATTTTAAGCTGGCGATTACCACGACTCGCCCAGAACTCGATCAAGGTTGGTCGGGTTATACCGGAAGACTCAATCAAGCCATGCTGCAACAGATGGCTCCAGATTTTCGCGATCGCATTGTTTATGTCTGTGGTCCGAATCCCTTTATGGCAGGGGTGAAAGGGATGCTAGCCGGTCTAGACTTCCCGATGGAAAACTACCATGAAGAGAGCTTTGGCGGCAAAAAGCCCTCAAAACAGAATAAACAGAAAGCAGCAGCAACAAATCCTGAACCAGTCAAAGGGGAAGATCGTCCTAGACTACACCTAGTAGAATCACCATCAACCTCTAATGAACCCACTGTGGTTTTTGCTGAGTCTGGAAAAGAGGTTACCTGTGATGCGGAGGATGTCATCCTAGATGTGGCTGAACAAGAAGGGGTGCCATTACCAAGCGGTTGCCGCATGGGAGCCTGTGGTGCTTGTAAGCGAAAGCTTATAGAAGGGAAGGTAGAGTATGATGAACAGCCTGACGCTCTGGAAGACGAGGAACGGCAGCAAGGGATGATTTTGACTTGTGTGGCTCGTCCTGTAGGACGAGTAGTGGTTAGCGCCTAAACATGTCTTGTCAAGGGTTCAATGATCAATGTAGCTTGTTACTGATTAAGCTTAATAAAGCTAAAAGAGAAAAGGGAAAAGGTTTCATAACAGTTCAGATTTCGCCAAATACCTTTTCCCTAGCTGAAATTATCCCAAAATTGATCCTGTTGGCTAAATATAAGTTAACATCCAAAACACTGATTCTGCCGTTGATTACGTTACACAACTATAAAATAGTTTGCGACCATGATACCGAATATCAAGGCTTTAATCCTGTTAAGAAATGCTTCGCCAGCCGGATCAAAATGGGGGAGTTATTAATATAGCTAATATATAAAGATTGTAAAAGTTCTGTAAATTAAACCTAAGAATTTGTGAAGACTACTGGGAGTCATCAGTAGCTCTGATTATGACCAGGTATTTTTCTTGTGAAAATACTAGACTAATTTGTGAAGATCATGACCATGAGGTTGCCCAAATCTAATCAATCAGAAAAACGTGATTAATAATTGCTACCAACTTAAGGCTGTAAACCTTATCTATCAATGGTTATAGCATCTGGGTAATTGAGCTAATCATGGTCGGCATTCTGCCCCCGTTTACCATATTTTAGCTTTTTTTGATAATCATAATTATTTTAAGTTAACTAACTTGTGAAAATACGGATATCTTTTGTGAAACTTTTTTAAAGTTATCAATAATTTTACGGATGACGATTGACATTGTAAGTGAATAGACGGATGATAAATGAGGGATTTTACTCCAGGCACAGATTTTGACCTATGGATCAAGTACGGATAACTCCCAGAGACTCTAATTAATCAAACAGATCTAAGGAGTTTATGGCCAGAGTCCCTAGTCTGTTTTGGTACTTGATTCAACGGCAAGACGTCCGTGTTTTTACCTGTAGTGTTCTCGGGAGACTATTTATCCTAAATTTTCTCCTAAATTGGTGAGACGACCTGATATCATCATTGCTTTTTCCCAGGTAATCAATCCGATCGGAACGTTTTGCTACCTTCCAATTTACCGTCCAATCTAACGTCCAATCTTTAGAGCTCTTGCATAAAAAGCCAACAACAGGGTGATAACTACTGTAGTTGCCTTGTAGACATTGACTTTTGCAAAAGGTCTTTTGAAGAACAACCAGTCACGGGTGTAAATATGAAAAATTTATTTTCGGCTCACCATCAACAGCGGAAAAAACGACAGCATCTCTCGTCACTCCTAACCATTGGAGTAACAACCGCAGGTCTATCCCTGGGCTTACCAGCACAAGCCATAGACCTGACACTAGACAACAGCGCTAATCTGTGGGTGGATCAAGCCTTGAGGGCAGTAGAAAATAACCCGCAATTGGGTCCGACAGGAGCCTCCCGGGCTTATGGCATCTTGGGTACTGCCATGTACGATGCCTGGTCAGCTTATGAAGGAACGCCGATTAGCACCACTCTTGGGGATACTCTGCAACGTCCTGATATTGAGAACACCCTGGAAAATAAGTCCCTAGCCATTAGCTATGCGGCTCATAGCGTCCTCTCAGACCTTTTCCCTTCTGAAGTTGCTTCCTTTGATGCCCTTCTGACTGATCTGCGATCGCTTGCTAGCGACTCTGCTTCTATCTCTACTGCTACCAACGTTGGTAACACAGTAGCCAACAGTTTATTACAGTTCCGACGTCAGGATGGTTCTAACCAGTTAGGGGATGACCCGAGGGGTACACTTGGTGTTCCTTACTCCGACACCACTGGCTATCAGCCCTTGAACAGTTCCGATAATGTCGTTGATATCACTCGCTGGACACCAGAGCGGGTACCAATTGACAGCCCGGATGCCAGACTGCAACGGTTTCTTACTCCCCAGTGGGGCAACGTTACTCCCTTTGCCTTGAGCTCTGGGTCTGAATTTAGACCACCAGCACCAGAACCTTTTCTGCTTGTAGAGGGTACTCTGAATCGGGAGGAACGTACTGTCACTCTTGAGGATGGCACAGAGGTTAGTCTGGTTAACGAAGACGGGGAGGTTAATACTGACGTTGTTAACCCTGGATTTATCGAGCAAGCTGAACGGCTCATTGAGGTTAGCGCTAATCTCACCGATGAGCAAAAACTAGTAGCTGAGTTTTGGGAAGACCCCTCTGGCACTCCCTACCCTCCTGGAACTTGGATGGGTTTTGGTTCATTCATCTCGGAACGGGATGACCAAACCCTAGATGAAGATATCCAACTTTACTTTGGTCTGGGGAATGCGGTTTTGGATGCGGGTATTGCTACTTGGGAAGCAAAAGTTTTCTACGACTATACTCGTCCCGTCCGAGCCATTCGCGAACTCGGTGAGCTGGGCTTAATTGGTGAATTCGATGAGGATTTGGGAGGCTTTGCCATCGAATCCTATGGTGGACCAGGAGTAGGAACGATCAGGCTATTAGCCAGTGATTTCATTACCTACCAAACTCCTGGTGCCGATCCATCCCCTCCCTTTGCGGAATTCACCTCAGGACATAGTGCTTTCAGTGCTTCTGCGGCTGAAATTTTCAAGCTATTTACCGGTAGTGATGAGTTCGGCAATTCAGTAACCTTTGCCCCTGGTGCCTCTCGTTTTGAACCTGGTTTGACTCCTACGGATGAAGTCACCCTATTTTGGGAGACATTTTCCGATGCTTCTGATGAAGCTGGTATTTCTCGCATCTACGGTGGCATTCACTTCGATGATGGAGATTTACTCGGCAGACAGTTAGGCCGAGACGTTGGTGGCAAGGTCTATGACCGGACCTTATTCTTCATCAATGGTGGTGTGAAAGTTCCCGAGCCTACTTCTGTATTGGGTATGTTAGTATTTGGTGCGTTTGGTGCTGCTTCCATGCTCAAAGGAAAACGGGGAAATTAATCTCACCATCAATCTCACTAACATTATCTAAAAATCTTCCCAAGGGAAGTTTAGAAACCCTTGGTTTCCGATTAACCTAAAAAAAGAAAAGGGAAAAGGTTTCATAACAGTTCAGGTTTCGCCAAATACCTTTTCCCTAGCTGAAATCCCCCCAATTTTGGGGGGTATTTAGTTAGGATACAAAACAAATCTGGCTCTGGCAACTGAATTCTCTAATACAATCACCACGATACACAACGATGACATCAGTTGAGGATTCAACCGAGGATTCCAGTATAACTCTCGACAACTTACCCGATGATTGCGGACTGCCCAAGGGTAAATTATCGTAATCCATCAGAATTCTTGCCTAGTAACCAATAATACTGAATGATGATAAATAGTGTCATGGCAAGATCACGTTCATAAATGGGATTAGTCATTAGTACAGTCAATATGAAAGGTGGTGTGGGCAAGACCACCCTCACCGTCAACTTGGCCACTTGCTTAGCCAAAAATCATAATAAGCGGGTTTTGGTGGTCGATTTAGATAGCCAAATTAGTGGAACCTTGAGCTTAATGCAGCCCCAAGCATTTGCTAAAGCTAGAAAAGGAAGGCGGACATTAAGTCGATTAATCGACAAAGTCACTAAACCTAGCTATCGCAGTCGCTTAACAATTGAGGATATTATTCAAACTGATAATTGTGATATCAAAGGATTGGATTTATTGCCAGGAGATATTGAGCTTTATGATGAATATGTAGTTTCTGATCTACTCCATAAGCAATCTGTTCAGGAAGGGGAGGTGGAATTTAGTAAGGTTTGGAGCCGCTTTGAAAGTCTATTAATCAAAGGGATATTAGAGCCGATTATCCCTAACTATGACTTTATTATTTTAGATTGCGCTCCTGGCTACAATCTTTTGACTCGCAGTGGCATTGTGGCTAGTGATTTCTATCTGCTACCAGCTAGACCAGAACCTTTATCTATTGTAGGGATTCAACTCCTAGAAAGACGGATTGCCAGGCTCAAAGAAAGTCATCAGCAGGATAGTCCTCTTAACTTGCAGCTGTTGGGGATTATCTTTATTTTGTCAGGCGGTGGACTAATGGGTAGGTACTATAAGCAAGTGATGAGGCGAGTTGATAACGATTTCGATAGCAACCAAATTTTTAAAATTCGCATTCCCATGGATGTTAATGTTGCTAAAGCCGTAGATAGTTTTAGTCCTGTCGTTATCGCTCATCCTAATTCTGCTGGCTCTAAAGCGTTCTTCAAGTTGACAGAAGAATTTTTACTTAAGCTTGAGGGGATTAAAACTACCGAAAAAATCAGGGATGTATAAATCAGGGATTAGTGTTGAATCTCCAATCCCTGATCTGGCTAATAGTGCTAACCGTCCTTAGCAATCTTTAAATCACCAATAACTTACAAGTTAGTTCACAACCCACCTCAGAAGTTACCAGCTAAGGCAGCATTACACCGTTCGCAGATGGTAGGATGCTCAGCAATTGTACCAACTTTAGATCCGTAGTTCCAACAGCGATCGCATTTTAAGCCTTCTGCATTGACTACCCCTAGCGCTATAGTTTCTGATTCAGCCCTATAGGCTGCTGTTTGTATAGCTTCTAGGGAATCTACTAATTCTACTTGAGAGGCTAAGAGCAGATAGCGCAATTCATCCACTTGATTTCCACTCAGGCTATCGGAAGGATTCATGGCTTCCAGGCGCTGCTTTAATTGTTGATCTTTAACATAAAGCAAGACCTTAGCATCTAGAGATGAGCCAATCATCTTTTCCGCTCTGGCTTGTTCAAGTACTTTATTGACTTCTGTGCGGATGGTGCGCAAGGTTGACCAGGACGCTGCTAGTTCAGGGTTTTTCCATTGTTCGTCTAATTTGACCCAACCTGACTCAAACACGGATTCATGGGATTTCTGGTAAGGCAGGTATTGCCAGATATCTTCTGCCATGTGACAGAGTACAGGTGCGATCGCTTTAGCTAAATTTTCTAGTGCTATTTGTAGCACTGTCTGACAACTGCGCCGCCGTGGTGAGTTGCGAGCACTGATATAGAGTCGATCCTTAGCAATATCCAGATAAAAGTTAGACAGGTCTACTACACAGAAGTTCTGTACGCTCTGGAAGAAGCGGAAGAATTGATAACTCTCAAAGGCATCAGTTACATCTTCAAATACCTCTGTGATCCGGTGTAGCATGTAGCGGTCTAATTCCGGTAATTCCTGAACAGGCACCCTATGCTTAGCTGGGTCAAAGTCATGAAGGTTGCCTAGTAGGAAACGGGCTGTATTGCGAATTTTGCGATAGACATCGGCTAGCTGCTTAAGAATACTCTGAGATATTGGAACATCTGAGGAATAGTCTACAGAAGATACCCACAATCGCAGCACATCAGCGCCGTAGGGTGGTTCTTTTTTCTGGTTTTTTCCACCCTCGATGATTATAGCTGGTTCCAAGATATTCCCCAAAGACTTACTCATCTTGCGCCCTTGGTCATCTAGAACAAAGCCGTGGGTTAAAACAGTTTTGTAGGGGGCATAGCCATTGCTGGCTACACTGGTGAGTAAGCTGGACTGGAACCAACCCCGGTGTTGGTCTGAGCCTTCCAAGTAAATATCCACGGGATAGCGTAATTCTTCCCGTTGCTCGGCCACAGCTGCCCAAGAGGACCCGGAGTCAAACCAGACATCCATGGTATCGTTACCCTTGCGGTAGGTCTTACCATTACTACGATAGGATTCTGGTAACAATTCCTCTACGGATAGTTCCCACCAGGCATCGGAACCTTTCTCAGCAATAATGCCTTGGACATAAGCAATGGTTTCTTCATTGAGCAAGGGTTCGTTAGTTTCTTCGTCGTAGAATACCGGAATTGGTACACCCCAGCTCCGTTGGCGGGAAATGCACCAATCGGAACGATCCGCCACCATCGGGGTAATCCGGTTTTGTCCTTGGGCAGGGATCCATTTTACGGATGCGATCGCATTTATTGCTTCATCCCGGAATCCCTCTACTGAAGCAAACCATTGTTCTGTGGCTCTAAAGATAGTTGGTTTTTTAGTACGCCAATCGTAAGGATATTTATGAACATAGGGTACCTCTTTGAGCAATGACCCAGCTGTGTTCAGTGCCTCAATGATGGCTGGATTGGCATCCTTGAGCACATTCAACCCAGCAAACTGTCCCGCCTCTGCCGTAAACTTACCATCCGCATCTACTGGGGAAAGGATAGGTAAGCCATAACGCTGACCCACACCATAGTCTTCTTGACCATGACCAGGAGCCGTGTGGACTAAACCTGTACCCGATTCAGTGGTGATGTAATCCCCACCAATCACAATGTTGCTTTCCCGCTCAAATAGGGGATGCTGGTAAGTACAATTTTCCAACGCCTCACCCTTAACAGTCGTTTTGACCGTAAGTGGAGTTTCCAGAGTAGCTGATAGTCTTTCTACCAAATCCGCTGCTACTAATAAGAATTGGGATTGGTTAGTCTCGCAACCACCTTCCACTACCGCATAGGTCAGTTCTGGATTAACCGCTACTGCCAAATTTCCAGGGATTGTCCACGGAGTCGTCGTCCAGATCGCAACACCCAGATTTGGCAAAAATGGGTCTAAGATCTCCTTTATCCCTGGCGCTGCCTTAGTCATTGGGAAAGCAGCATAGATACTTGGGGAGGTATGACCTTCCGGATATTCTAACTCCGCTTCCGCTAGGGCTGTTTTAGAACTGGGACTCCAGTGAACTGGCTTCAGTCCCCTGTAGATGTAGCCCTTCAATACCATCTGACCAAAGACCCCAATTTGAGCCGCTTCGTACTCTGGGTTTAGAGTCAGGTAAGGATGTTCCCAGTCGCCCCATACTCCATACCGCTGGAAACCTTTGCTTTGTTGCTCTACTGTTTTCAGGGCAAATTTCTTCGCTTTCCGGCGCAGTTTGATCGGAGTGAGCTGTTGACGCTCCTCTAGCTTCATGGCTTGCAAGACTTTCAGCTCAATCGGCAAGCCATGACAATCCCAACCAGGTACATAACGAACTTTGCGACCTTGCAGCAGTTGGTACTTATTAATGATGTCCTTGAGAACTTTATTAAGGGCGTGACCCATGTGCAGAGAGCCGTTGGCGTAGGGGGGGCCATCATGCAACACGAAAATCTCGCCAGGATTAGTTTGTGACAGGCGCTCGTAAATAGTTTGCTCTGCCCAAAACTGTTGGAGTTCTGGTTCTCGCTTGATAGCGTTTGCCCGCATATTAAACTCGGTTTTGGGCAGATTGACCGTATCTTTATAGCTTTTGGATGCTGTCACAGTTTCAAGGCGAAATTATACTAGTAGAGCCGTTTATTAAGAGTTGATTAGAGCCATCTAACCCACTTTAACCTGCTGACCGCTGACTGTGTATTGCTGAGTAGTTAGATTCAACCTTACAGCAATATTAAACAATCAACGGTCAACAAAGGATGTTAACAAAGGATGTCAACAAAGGATATATGTCTATATATATCTCTTATTATTATGAGCAACAATCTCCCCAACCTTCAACTTTCCTTGGAAGGATTGTTGGATTTTTTAGCAATCGGTTTTTTCGGAGTTGGGGCTGGTGACGGCTTTTGTGTTGCGCTCGACTTTTTTTATACCTTGGGATTAGGAGGTGGTGGTGCTTTTGCTTCTGGTGCGATCGCTTCTGGTGCTTTTGCTTCTGGTGCGATCGCTTCTGGTTTCTGGTCTGGCTCCTGACTTGACTCTGGCTGTGGGGGGGGTGAGTCTTCCTTAGCCACTGCTACTGGTTGGGGGGTTTCTGTCTTAGGGGGAGTCGTTTCAGCGGAATCTGAGGTTTTAGTGTCATCTGTTTCTAAAACCGCTTCTTGGGTAGTGGATGGTACCGTAGTTGCTTGATCCGCTGCAGGGCTTGGTTGGGCAGTTTTAGGATTAGTTTCCTGGGTGGGCGACGCCATGGTGGTATCTGCCGGTACAGCAGGAGTTCGGCCTGAGTCTTGGCGTTTGCCCAAAAGATTGCCAAAAAAGCCAGTTATTTTAGCTAGTAGCCCTTTTAATGACTCAAGTGGCAGTATTTCTTGAATCTTGGTGATAAATTCAGCTTGACTTGGGATAGGGGTTTGTTGGTCGGTCGGTATCAAGGCTCGTCGCAAGGTCAAGGTTTGCCAACCCAACCAGCCTACCAACGATACACCCGCTATTTGACCGATTAAGACGCCGCCAGTAATGCGTCCAGCACAAATCCATAACAATTTGGTGCGGCTGGAGTAAGCTTTTAGCTGGCAAGGATTGCTGTACCTGTTCAAGCCAATTTTCGGACTTTCCCATGGCTAGTTGCACTTTATGCTCATTAGGAGTTTCTGTCCATCCTATATTGAGAGCATTGCATCGAATTTGTCGCCAACGCTGACTATAAGCGACGTTGCGAGTTAATGCTATAAGTCCTGCTTTTGCTGCAACATAGGGAGCTAAATATGATTGTCCGCCATAACTAGAAATTGAAATGATATTAACAATACTCCCAGCTGAGTTTTGCTTTTGCATTGCAAGTACAGCAGCTTGAATTGTGAAGAATGGTGCGCGTAAATTAACTGAAATTAACTCATCAAATAGCTCAGGACTAGTGTTTTCAATAGAACCACGTGTACTCAGCCCCGCAGCATTGACTAAGGCATCAATGCGTCCAAAGGTTTTGCAGGAGGTAGCAACTAAGTTTTGACAGTCCTCAACTTGCCTTAAATCCGTTCGCTGGAAACAGGTTTTCACATTAAATTCGTTTTGAATATCATCAGCAACTGCTTTGCCGCAATCCTGTTGGCGGCCACAAATAACTACTCCTGCTGCACCCGAACAAGCCACTTGACGGGCGATCGCAGCACCTAAACCCTGGGTTGACCCGGTAACGACTACGACTTTGTCTTTCAAACATCCAAAGGTTGGCTTAATTTGCTTTAGGTCTATGAGTTCTGGGCTGATGTGCATAGTGTTATCCCTAAACAACGGAGGTGATGGAATGGGGTTTTAGTCGCAATTAGTGCACTGATTAGTCTTTACTTCTGGTACTACAACCTTAGCCATTAATCGAAATTTGTTCAGGCCGATAATACAGAAAATTCATCGCTGTCCAAAGTATAACCATAATCATTGCTAACAGCATGATGTAAGGGAATAGCGACCATAGACTGAATTTTTGGGCAATCAGTCCCATTAGCCACGGCACAATTGAAGTTCCTAACTTACCAAGCCCACTTATGATTGCGATCGCACTTATAACAAGCCTTGGTTGTATTTGTTTAGCTACAACAGCAAGTATTGTGGGATACAACGGTCCCAAGCTTAGACCAGCAATCCCTAGGCCGACTGTAGACATGATGACCGATGGCCAAAACCAGATCAGCATCATATTAATCAAGATGCTGAACATGCAAAGATAGAGTAATTGATTAATCTCAAACCAGCGAAATAAAATACTAATGCCTAAACGGGCAAGAGTCATGCCTAACCAATAAGTACTGATGCTTAAGCTAGCCATGAAGTGAGATTCATGCTGAATACTACACAGAAAACTGTAAGCCCAATCCCCTAAGCTATGTTCTGTTCCAACACAGAAAATAACAAATCCACTGGTGAACCAGATAATAGGGGACGTTAGAGCAGCCTGCAAAACACTGGGTTGTGACCCTTGCGAGTCATCATAGTTTAACGTTGTATCAGCTTGATCTGAAAATGCCAAATATAATGCGATCGCCAACAGAAACCCCAGTAATGCCCATAATCGATAAATATTATACCAACCCTGATTGCTGGCAATGATGCTAGCGGCAATTATTGGACCTAACAAGGCTCCAACTCCCCAGAGTGCATGTAAATAATTAAGCCAAATCTTACTGTTTGGCTGCATGACCAGGTAAGCATTAAACCAAGTTTCTATAATTGCCAAACCAAAACCAATGAGAATAGGTAATAGAATAAAAATTTTAAATGGTGGGCATAAGCTACAAGCTAATGTGGCAATAACAAATGAATTGATACCAATAAGTAAAAGTGATAAGCGTCCAAGCCAATTTTCAATGAAGCCAATAGTTAATGCCGCAATGAAATGACCGAGTGTTCCTCCTAGAAGGAGGAAGGCGACGGTTGCTTTGTCAACCTGATAATAAATTTGTAGATTTAGAATTAAGACACTGATACTAGACTCATATAGACCAATCAGCAGAAATCCTAGAAGTAAAAGACTGATTTTGATGCGAGATTTCGGATCGTTATGTTCAAGTATACTCTGACTTGAAGTACCAGGGTATGAATCAATATTTAGAGTGTTACTTTGACTAATTTGATTATCTCCTGAAACTTGAGATGGTTCTTGAACAGCCATAATGGAAATTTGTTCCTTTAAAGATTATGGTTCTTCAGTACCTGCTATGCTAAATTTCCAGTTAACAAAACTCAGACAGCTTACTGTGTAAGGGTTATGAGGCTATTTAAATAATAAAGTTTTCTGAATACTGCCTCTTCCCCCTGCTCCGTTCGCGTAGCGTGGCCCACGGCCTCAGCTCCCTTTGCCAAAGTGTTGATTTAGCATAACAAGTACGGAAGAGCCAAGATTATTAGACCTCTCTGATAGCGGTTTTCAAATGGGTAGCTCTAATCTGTTTCGCTTACACTCCTATCAGACTGAATAATTGTGTCCATCCAAATGAAAAGCGCTATGAAAAAGAATCTTAAACCTTTATAGCAATTCTATTTAGATGGTGCAAGATGTGAGTTAAAATCTATTTAGGATTGCTATATCATGTCTAGGTGAAAACTTATCCGTCTTCTGTCACTTTCCGAAATTCTGACGAAATTGCGTCATTACAGCCAACGACACCTAACGAGAGAATTAGGGTTTGACCCCCATTTTTCGGAGTCTGACAGAAGAGGGATAATTTCCGGAGAGGTTTATTGGTTTGCATCTTGACAGACCCAAGCTTCAAAATAAGCAGCTTGGTTGAAGAGATCATGATCAGGTTCACCATTGGGAAGCTGCGGAGACTTAAAAAATAGTCCATACTGAGGCTGCAAGCCGCTTTCTTTACGGGCTAGAGAGACGGTCATAAAACGAGCCAAGTCAACAACAATACCACCGGCCAGAGAAGAATCCTGACAATCAAAGTGCAGCAGCAGAGACATCGGAGTGTCTGATACTTTTAACCGCGACATCTTCG
>NZ_JAAHHZ010000120.1:0-18295 GCF_010672005.1 Moorena sp. SIO4A5
AGCAAACCCAAATGCAGATTAAGGTCGCAATACATCCAGCAGAAGAAGGTGGTTTTTGGGCAGAAGTACCCGCACTACCTGGCTGCATTACTGAGGGAGACACAATGGAAGAGGTTTTAGCAAATCTTCAAGATGCCATTGAAGGTTGGTTAGAAGTTGCCAGCAATTCCTATATTCCTGAACCAAACAGCAAAATTGTGGAAGTTACAGTATGAAATCTGTTTCTGGCAAAAAATTCTGTAAAATTGTTGAGAAAAAAGGATGGGTTTTGAGAAAAATTACAGGAAGCCATCATATTTATGAAAAGCCAGGAGCTCAAAAAATCCTATCCGTTCCAGTTCACAAAAATCAAGATTTGAAGAGAGGAACCCTAAAAGCATTGATGAAAATAGCAGAATTGGAAGAATCAGATCTCCAGTAACACCTCTGATCACAACCCCAACTTTTGCACCGCCAAGCGCTTCGTCTCCTCCCCCCGTCTATCATACTTGGCAGTGGTCACAGGAGACCCATGACCCGCCAACTTCTGAACCGTAACGATATCCACTCCCGCATCCAATAGATCACTACAAAACGTCCGAAGCTATGAGGTACAAAGGATTTTTTCCCTATTGCCTATTGCCTCTTGCCTATTGCCTCTTGCCTATTGCCTCTTGCCTATTGCCTCTTGCCTATTGCCTCTTGCCTTCCTAAAATTGTAGAAACCTACAATGTCTATTACCTGTATAGTATGCGGTCATATCAATACTGGCAGTAACAACTACTGCACTAGTTGTGGTGCGGCTCTTGAGTTTGAAGACACTGTTAGTTCATCAGCCTACCATTTGCCTGCTGGCACACTCCTAAGGCAGAGTCATTATCGGATAGAAAAAGTCCTAGGAGAAGGGGGATTTGGCATTACCTACCAAGGAATTTACCTACCTAACTCTGCCAAGGTTGCCATCAAAGAACTCTGGCCAGAAAAAGCAGCTAGGATTGGGAAAACCATTACTTGGCCCCCTTCTATTGCTCCGATTGACCGACAACGACAACTCCACAAATTTCAGTTAGAAGCCAGTTACTTACAAAAATGCCCCCACCCTAATATTGCTCAGGTTTATGATTGGTTTGAGGAGAATAATACTGCCTATTTAGTCATGGAGTTTATCTCTGGTAAGTCCTTATACAAAATCTTACAACAAGAAGGTGTTCTTTCGGAAGAGAAGCTCAAGGGCTATTTTATCCAAGTAGCAGAAGCGTTAAAAGTTGTTCACTCTAATCAACTATTACACAGAGATATTAAACCAGATAATATTCTAATTGATCACCAAGATCGAGCCGTATTGATTGATTTCGGTGCTACCAAAGAATTCATGGCCGGTCAAACCCGTGAAATGAGTGTAACCTTGTCACCAGGATACGCTCCTCTTGAGCAATACAGTTACCGGAGTAAGCGTTGGCCAGCTACGGACATCTATGCTCTATGTGCGTCAATGTATGAATTACTCACTGGTCAATTACCCGCTCAAGCTACGGAAAGGGCTGGATCAGAAACGTTAATTCCACCACGACAGTTAGCTGCTCAGATTACACCCCAAACTGAGCAGGTAATCTTAACTGGAATGAGAATGAAGGTAGAGGAGCGATTTCAGACAGCCGAGGAACTGATTGATGCCCTCAAAGGCAAGTTTGTTTCTCCCAGTCAAAGGAAAGCGTGGGGATTAGTTAAGCAAGGAAAGTTAGCAGAGGCGGTTCAAGCTTATCAACAGTGTCTAACTAATCAGCCCAACCATGGTGAAGCTGCGGTTGAACTAGCCCTAGTTCAGATCCATCTCAATGATGCTCAGGCTGAGGTAGCAGCACAAACAGCGATTCAACTACAACCAAATGATGGCAGGAGCTATGGGGTTTTAGGACTAGTCAACTGCCGTAAATCAAATTGGTCAACAGCGGTAAAACAGTTGCAAAAAGCAGCAGACTTAGCTCCCCAAGAGGTTTGGATACAAGCTAATCTAGCTTGGGCATGGGGAAAGCTTGGCAATTGGCAACAGGCAGAATCTGCTGTTTCCAAGGCACTGCAAATTGATAGTAACTGTACCTTTGCCCTAGGGTTACAAGCTTGGATTTATGTCAATCAACAGCAATGGAAACGAGCAATTCGTACTGCTACCCAGGCACTGTTCAAGTCAAAACAGGCTCAGTCTAGGGAATCCCAACAACTACAACAATGGATATATCCCTATTTAATCATTGCTTTGGAAAAGGCAGTTGTTACCAGACAGTCTAGGGACGTGGAGCGCCGGATTATAGAGTTTACCACTCAAGTCCCCGATAGTGCAGTTGCTTGGGGATTGAAAGGTTGGAAGCAAGCTGTGCAAGGGTTGTGGCCTGAGGCTCTTGCCAATTTTGAGCAAGCCAGCCAGAAAGCAGACGTTCCTAGCTGGGTATCCCTGAATCAAGGAATCACTCAGGAACACTTGCAGAATTCTCAGGGTGCTATCCAAACCTATCAAGCCTACATTCAGAAATTTCCATCTGATGCCTTTGCTTTATTCCGTCTAGGCACTTTACTAGGAAAAGTGGGACAATGGGCACAAGCACGCTCCTATCTGGAAAAAGCAGTGCAGTTAAAACCAGACTATGCTGAGGCTTACCACAACTTAGGTTGGGTTTTACTTAATATCAGAACTGTGGATGGTCAGGTTGAGAATTTTCGTCCCCTGTTGTCCGCCTATCGTCAAGCATCTGAGTTTTACCTGCAACAGTACCAATCGGAATTAGCTGGTGCAATTAGACAAGCCTTTCAAATAGCTGGGGTTGAGCTTTAGCTGAATTTCTGTAGCTTGAAGAACAATAGATAGCGTTTATCGCACTTATGATATAGTAGCGTTTATTGCATTTACGAGGTACGTTCTAAACCTCAAAGTCCCCCTTATTAAGGGGGACCAACGGGGGATCCATTTGTACCTCATGGGAGAGATAATTGCTATATCCCTCTTCTGTCACTTTCCGGTTTCTGCTATGATTAATAAATTCTAGAGCCAAGGTATACTCGGTGATATAGAGTGTTGCGATCGCATTTTGGTCAATTTCACACTCTCCAGAATTGCTACTCGGAAAAAATTACGCTATCGCTTGCCTGGCCTATACTCGGCAGACTCCGAAAAGGCAAGCCTTTTCGGAGAGTGACAGAACAGGGATATACACTATTCTTTGACTAGGGATCCCCCCTAACCCCCCTTAATAAGGGGGGGATATGATTCATGAAAATTGATAGATAAGATTAGATAATTTCTATACACGAGCGTAAAGAGTCTGTATCCATTCCCATTCTTGGGCTAAGCCTTGGGATAGGGATACCTGAGGTTGATAACTTAGCAAGGTTTTGGCCTTGGTAATGTCTGCTGCAGTGTGACGTGCATCTCCTTTGGCTTTTTCGATGTAGTTTTTCTTAATGGGATGTCCAACAATTTCTTCAATCGTGTCGAGAACATCCGCTAGCACCACTCGGCTACCACCACCAATGTTAAACACTTCCCCAACAGCAGCTGCTGTGGTACCTGCAGCCAGATTCGCGGCTATGATGTCTTTGATGAAGGTGAAGTCTCGGGTTTGCTTTCCGTCACCATATATGCTAATGGGTTCATCCGTGAGAATGGCTTTTAGGAATTTGTGAAATGCCATGTCTGGGCGCTGCCTCGGTCCATATACGGTGAAATAGCGTAAGGCAGTAACGGGTACACCAAAGTTATGGTAATACAGTAAGCATAGGTGTTCTGCTGCTAGCTTGGTTACCCCATAGGGGGAAACCGGTTGGGGAAGAATTGTTTCAGATGTCGGTAGGGCTTCCGCATTACCATAAACTGAAGAGCTGGAAGCGTAGACTAATCGGGTCAGATGTTTGGCATCTTTGGCGGCTTCCAGTAGGATTTGGGTAGCATTAATATTGCGCTCGGTATAATCCCGAAAACCATCCCCCCAACTGGCACGCACTCCAGCTTGTGCTGCCTGATGATAGACTACCTCTACATCGGTTAGAAGCGATCGCCAATCAAGGGTCTGAATATCACTTTCGATTAACTCAAAAGCGGGATGCTCTTTAAAATTTTCAATATTCCGGCGCTTGAGGTTGGGATCGTAGTAATCGTTAAATTGATCAATACCAATCACTCGCTCACCTTGATTCAAAAGGGTTTCTACTAGGTGAGAACCGACAAAACCCGCAGCACCCGTAACGATATTAAGAGCCATAAATTTAAGATTTCAAACTATTGCCTAAGCTTTAGTTAGACTAGTTGATATGTAGATGTATATTAAATCTAGTCTGGCATACTATTTTAAATAGTTACAAATTTTTTTTTGGTAAAAATGGATTCAATACTTTGGTAAGCTCATAGAATAAGATAGACTATTCACCACAGAGTGTACAAAAAACGTGAAGATTTTGGTAATCGGCAATGGGGGAAGGGAGTACGCCCTTGCTTGGAAGCTACTGCAATCTCAAAGTATTCAGCAGGTCATATGTGTTCCTGGTAATGGTGGCACCGCTACACTAAGAGGTTGCCAAAATCTTTTATTAAACGTTCAAGATTTTGAAGCAATTGCTGAGTTTGCTCTGGTTAACGATATATCTCTAGTGGTGGTTGGTCCAGAACTGCCACTGTCATTAGGTATTACAGACTATCTCCAAAGTAAAGATATCCCTGTGTTTGGTCCCACCCAGGAGGGAGCACAAATTGAGTCGAGTAAGTCTTGGGCAAAGGATTTGATGCAGTCGGCTGGTGTTCCTACCCCAAGTTTTGCTGTGTTTACGGAACCAGAACCAGCATTGGCTTATGTCAAAACCCAGGTAGCACCAATTGTGGTTAAAGCGGATGGCTTAGCAGCCGGTAAGGGAGTAACTGTTGCGGCTACGATAGACGAAGCCGAAACGGCTGTGGAGTCACTCTTTCAGAATGGGTTTGAGACGGTGGTCATTGAAGAGTGTGTCACCGGTCAAGAAGTTTCGGTTTTGGCTGTTACGGATGGCTTGACGGTTCGTCCCTTAGTACCAGCTCAAGACCATAAGCGAATTGGGGAAGGGGATACCGGTCCGAATACCGGAGGGATGGGAGCTTATGCTCCTGCACCGATTATTACCCCAGAGCTAAGCATACGGATTGAAAAGGAAATTCTTAATCCTACCCTTGAAGCTTTAAAGGTCAGAGGAATTGATTATCGAGGGGTTCTCTATGCAGGATTGATGATTACTCCAGAAGGAAACCCAACGGTTCTGGAATTTAATTGTCGCTTTGGGGATCCAGAAACTCAAGCTATCCTACCCTTGCTAGAAACTCCCCTAGATCAGGTGCTTCTGGCTTGTACCCAACAGCGACTGGCGGAATTACCAACTATTACCTGGAAACAAGGGGCTGCGGCTTGTGTGATTGCTGCCTCGAAAGGGTATCCGGGAGCTTACGAAAAGGGTAAGGTAATTACTGGTATTGAACAAGCTGAACAACATGGAGCAATAGTTTGCAGTGCTGGTACTACCCTGAAACAGAAGGAGCTAGTTACCAGTGGTGGTCGGGTTTTGGGGGTTACCGGCACCGGTAAAACAATAGCGCAAGCTTTATCAGTTGCTTATAGCGCTATGGATTGTATCCAGTTTGAAGGGATGTATTACCGTCGGGATATTGGTTATCGGGTTTTGCAGGATGAAGGCTGACTTGTATTGGTTGATTGTATGGGTTTTATTGATGCGATTAGCCCGAAGGGCTACGCTACGCGAACGCATTCGTAAGTTCTTGCTCCCATTGAGACCAGCAACAGGAGACCAGCAACAATCCCTCAACGGCTATTAATCATGGTCAACCCATTAAGGAATACTAATATCGCACACCACCCGAAAACCAATGTTGGCTTCGATATTGTCTGCCGGGATATAGCTGAAGCGGCAAGCCGAGCGGCATATCCCAGGAATGATATCCCAGGAACCACCGCGCAGAAGCCGGGAATGATGATCATACTCATTGATACTACTTAGCCAAGCACTACCATCAACGGGAGCGCTTAGGTAGTTTGGGTACCAATGGTCAGCACACCACTCCCAAACATTCCCATGCATGTCATACAAACCAAAGGAATTGGCTACACCAAAGCTACCTACACGAGTAGTTTGTTTTCGATATACCCCTTCTGGCTCAGAGCTGTATGTACAGTTGCCATCGTAATTGGCCACATTGGTAGTAATGGTTTCACCGAAGTGGAATGGCGTACTGGTACCAGCTCGACAGGCATATTCCCATTCCGCCTCACTCGGAAGCCGATAGTTTCGTCCAGTCAGCCTAGATAGTATAGCACAAAATTTCATCGCCTCATACCAAGATACCTTTTCCACTGGCAGAGTATCGCCTTTGAACTTAGAGGGCTGGGGGTTTAGGGAAGGGGAGACTTGGAATAAGGTTGCTACAGCCCGCCACTGGGCCTGGGTAACCGCAAACTTTCCCATGAAGAAGGGAGAGACTCTGACCCAATGCTGTGGACTTTCATCGTCGCTATGTCCCTTCTCAGTTTCTGGTGAACCCATGAGGAATCTTCCCCCAGGGATGTACACCATATCTAGCCCTACACCATTGCCTAAGTCTTCTGTGAAATATTGGGCTTGGTGACGGCGGCGCTTTTTAATTTCACTGTATTTATCTAGAGTTACCACATCGAAGTCAAAAGATTTTAGGGTGACTCCCTCGACTGCTGAGGGGTCGGAATTTTGGAATTGGTTAAAAAATCCAGCTACAGCTATTCCTAAACTGCCAAACCCCCCCACTTGACTTGATTGCGGTCTATTAACAGTAGAATCATCTGGTTTCTGGGATCGCCGTGGAGGATTAAGTTCGGAGTTGATTGCTTGTAACTTTTCCCAAAGAACCTGAGTATCCTTAGGACGTTGATAAACTCGCACCATCAAACTATCAAGAAAATCCGCTAACTCCGAAGAAATCTGTGGTGCATGGGATCGCCACATCAAGATATCATTGCCAGCATCATACAAATCTGAGGGTTCTTGCCCTGTCAGCAAATAAACAAATGTCCGTCCTAGAGCGTAGAAATCCGACTGGGGTACCGCTTGACCATGGATTTGTTCTAGGGGAGTATACCCAGGGGAAATCATACTGGTAACATTCCCAGCAGATTGTTTGAACATATAAGTGTCGGTAACTTGGCGCACTGTGCCAAAATCAATTAATACTAGTTGTCCATCTGGACGCAGGATAATATTAGAAGGTTTGATATCGCGATGGAAAAAGTTTTCCTGATGAACTGCTTGGAGAATATCAACGATTTGAAATAACCAATCCAAGGCTAATTTTTCATCAATGGGGCGATTTCCTCGCTTTTTTTGATACTCCTCTAAATTAAGCCCAGAGATTTTTTCCATGATCAAACAGTATAGGGGGGTTTGGTGGTTTCTGGGAAAGAAGGTGAAATTTTCCTCTCCTTTAGGAATACCTGGGTGATTGAGCTGAGTCAGAACTCTGGCTTCTTGCTCAAAAAGTTCCACAGCTTTCGGTTCATCGTTAATCAAAATTTTGAGAACCTTGGCAATTCCCTTGTGAGTCACCTCATAGATTCGTCCAAAGCCACCTTCTCCGAGTAACCGGCTGACCCGATAACGTCCCGCCAGCAATAACTCAGAACCGCAGCTTGAGCAGAATAGGTCCGTATCAGGGTTACCAGGCTGAGGACACTCAGGATTTATGCACAGGCTCATTGGGGTCAAAGATGGGTCGATCTACTTGAAAGTTTAGCTTTAAGTTTGTGAATTACAAGTGTGAAGTAGAAATGTGTTCGCGTAGCGTGGCCTAAGCGGTATCAATACAGCGCGATCGCACTCCCATCCAATTGGTGATGAACCCTATATATAAAAACAATAGCGATAGAGCTATCCTAGCAATGCTTTAGGTCTAGGATAGACAAGGAGTGATTGGGTGATGGGGAGAAATTAAGCTGTCAAGTATATACTAGACACTGAAGTTCTCAAAAAATCTTAATAAAGAAACTTCTAGCCACTGATACCAGCGGTATCGATGGTCTCAATCATAACGTTTATCGGAAAACATGAATCAAGGAATTGACCTCCAAAGCCGTTTTATTCAATCGCTGAGTGATCTAGGCATCCCCGCTGGTGCAGCCAAAGCCATTTGGATGCCATTACCCCTATTTCTGATGATTACCGTTGCCACCGTAGGGGTTTTGGTAGTGGTTTGGTTAGAACGAAAAATTTCTGCTGCTGCTCAACAGCGCATTGGTCCAGAATACGCTGGACCTCTAGGGGTACTCCAGCCTGTAGCAGATGGAATCAAACTCGTCTTCAAAGAAGATGTTATTCCAGCCAAATCGGACTCTTTATTATTCACCCTCGGACCAATCCTGGTTGTGCTGCCGGTATTTATCTCCTACCTGATTGTACCGTTTGGACAGAACTTGGTAATTACCAATGTCGGCACAGGCATATTCCTGTGGATTGCCCTGTCGAGCATTCAGCCGATTGGTCTGTTAATGTCTGGCTACGCCTCTAATAATAAGTATTCCTTACTCGGAGGCTTAAGAGCTGCAGCTCAGTCTATCAGTTACGAGATTCCTCTAGCATTAGCGGTGCTAGCTGTTGTCATGATGTCCAACAGCCTCAGCACCATTGACATCGTTGATCAGCAATCGGGATACGGCATTCTAGGTTGGAATGTCTGGCGTCAACCAGTGGGTTTCCTAATTTTTTGGATTTCGGCCTTGGCAGAATGCGAGCGACTCCCCTTTGACTTACCCGAAGCAGAAGAAGAACTGGTAGCTGGGTATCAGACAGAATACGCCGGGATGAAATTTGGTTTGTTCTATGTCGGTTCCTACGTCAATCTCGTGTTGTCAGCCTTGCTAGTAGCAGTGCTCTATCTGGGTGGGTGGGAATTCCCCATTCCTCTGGATAAGCTTGCGGGCTGGCTAGGGGTGAGTGAAACCAGTTCCTGGTTGCAGGTGATTACTGCCTCTTTAGGGATTACCATGACCCTGCTCAAGGCTTACTTCCTGATCTTTACAGCTATTCTGTTACGCTGGACACTGCCTCGGGTTCGGATTGACCAATTGCTTAACTTAGGCTGGAAGTTTCTACTACCAGTAGCTTTGGTAAATCTTCTATTAACTGCTGCTCTTAAATTGGCATTTCCAATTGCCTTTGGTGGTTAGTTATTAGTTATATCAAGTCCGTTTAATTTATAATTTTTGAGTAAAAAAAACAGGATAAATCCATACTCATAAGTATTAAAACGGACAGGATATAATTAGTAAAAAGTCCATAATTGAGAATTCATAAATCAGTACCACAATACTCAGCAATACAATCAAGACAAGAGAGAGACACTAAACTATTATTATGCTGAAGTTCCTCAAACAGGTTGGCGACTACGCTAAAGAAACTGTGCAGGCTGCTCGCTACATTGGTCAAGGGATATCGGTGACTTTTGATCACATGCAACGGCGTCCCATTACAGTACAATACCCTTACGAAAAACTAATCCCCTCTGAGCGCTATCGCGGTCGGATTCATTTTGAATTTGATAAGTGTATTTCCTGCGAAGTCTGTGTGCGGGTTTGTCCGATTAACTTGCCAGTGGTAGATTACGAGTTTGATAAAGCTACTAAGAAAAAAAATCTCAAGCACTACAGTATAGATTTCGGAGTTTGTATTTTCTGTGCTAACTGCATTGAATACTGCCCCACTAACTGTCTATCAGCGACGGAAGAGTATGAAATTTCTACCTACGACCGTCATGAGTTGAACTATGATAATGTAGCCCTGGGACGCCTCCCCTATAAAGTTACCCAAGACCCGATGGTAACTCCTCTACGGGAATTGGCTTATCTACCGAAGGGGGTTATGGATCCTCATGATTTGCCAGCAGGTTCTAAACGGGCTGGTATGCGCCCAGAGGAAATTCTCGAGCAAATGGAATCAAAGGAAGAAGACGTTAAGAGTTAGTTGTTAGTCATTGGTCTTTTCAAGGTTTAAGATTAACGGTTAACGGTTAAAAGTTGAAGGTTTAAGGTTAACTATCAAATAGTTAACTAGTGACTGTGACCAATGACTTATCACTAACAACGATTAGGCAAAAATAAATCACGAGGAGATAAGTTAAGCATGAATCTAGCGGAAGGGGTTCAGTTAATTTCTGTTGCCATACTATCGGTGATCATGATTGGGGCGGCTTTAGGGGTTGTCCTTCTTTCCAACATTGTATACTCAGCGTTTTTACTGGCTGGTGTTTTCATCGGTATTTCTGGATTGTATATTCTGCTAAATGCTGACTTTGTAGCAGCAGCACAGATATTAATCTATGTTGGGGCGGTCAATGTCCTAATTTTATTTGCCATCATGTTGGTGAATAAGCGAGAGGATTTTCAACCAATGACTAAGCGCTGGGTGCGCACTGGATCCACTGCTATAGTGTGTATTGGTTTGTTTGCGCTTCTGAGTACAATGGTTTTGGTAACGCCATGGTCCGTCGAAACTGAGCCAGCTATGGTTGTTACTAATACTGCTGTGGAGATTGGTCAGCATTTTTTCAGTGACTTTTTATTGCCGTTTGAGCTAGCTTCTGTACTTTTGTTAATGGCAATGGTAGGGGCAATTATCATAGCTCGTCGGGATTATATTCCTGAGGAATTGGTTTCTAGAGATCAGGAAATTGCTACAGCTTTGACCTTGCCTGAGCGTCCTCGGGAACTTGCTTCTGTGCCAGGGGATTCTAAATAAGACAACAGTTTAGTATTTGTTAGTGTTTGGTTGACGGTTGACAGTCAACGCTCAATGGTAAACAACCAACCACTAATTACCCATTGAAAAACTACTCTTCCCTACATAAAACATCATAATTTATGGAACTTCAACTCCAATACTTTTTACTACTTGCTGCTGCTTTGTTCTGCATCGGTATTTATGGTCTAGTAACTAGCCGCAATGCCGTGCGAGTGCTGATGTCTATTGAACTAATGCTGAATGCGGTCAACCTTAATTTAATGGGGTTTTCTAATTTTATGGACTCAGCCGGGATTAAGGGTCAAGTGTTTACCGTGTTTGTAATTACGGTAGCAGCTGCAGAAGCAGCGGTAGGTTTAGCTATTGTGCTGTCGATATATCGTAATCGGGATACGGTGGATATGGAACAATTTAATCTGCTGAAGTGGTAGATTCACCAAAAGCTAAATAGAATATGGCGTTGCTCAATTGTGGCATGATTGAGGGTAACTGGTAACTGGTAACTGGTAACTGGTAACTGACACTGATTTAGGGGGGCTTGGGTAGATTCCTACTCCCTACTCCGTTCGCGTTTGGCCGTAGGCAAGTAAGCGCAGCTTACGGCCTTAGCTCCCTACTCCCTAAGCTCGACTCCTAGTAAGTACCTCAACTAATTGAAATTAATTGAGAACTGCTATCAAAGATGCAAGTCTGGTGTTAATATTTCGGTGAACTCATAGAAACTACTTATGGTACCCCTAAGAGACGAAAACCCAATCACAATCACGCCATATATTACTATACTTCTGATTGCTATCAATATTTTAGTCTTTATCTATGAACTTAGCTTAAATCAACTAGAACTCGACACGTTTTTTAGGCTTTATGCTGTGGTACCTAAGGAGTTAACTGCCAGCTTCGAGGGTTTTCCTGTGGGCCAGCCTGTGCCAGAACCCTTGACTCTGATCACATCCCAATTTCTCCATGCTGGCTTTCTTCATGTTGGCTCCAATATGTTATTTTTGTGGATTTTTGGTAACAACATTGAAGAAAAACTTGGGGGGATAAGGTTCTTAATTTTTTATCTCACTTGTGGGGCTTTAGCCGCGTTAGCCCAATGGTTTTTTTCAGCTCTATCTCCTATCCCTGCTTTAGGAGCTAGTGGAGCAATTGCTGGAGTGATGGGTGCCTATATTCTCAGGTTTCCTAATGCTAAAATCCTGACTCTAGTGCCCCTATTTTTCATATTTTTCGTAGCTAGGATACCAGCTGTATTTTATCTAGGGTTTTGGTTTCTACAGCAAGCGTTTAATGGCATAGCTAGTCTGGGAGCCCAGGCTCAAGTGGGAATGGAGGGGGGAGGAATTGCTTACTGGGCTCATGCTGGTGGATTTGTGTTCGGAGCTATCCTTGGTCCAATTTTAGGTTTATTTGATGATTAGTCATTGGTGGGGAGGCGTAAGCATTCAGCGGTCAGCAGTCAGCAGTCAGCAGTCAGCGGTCAGCGGTCAGCAGTCAGCAGTCAGCTTTCCGTAACACAGATTAAACAAATGCTTACCGGTTTTATTCACTGGTTTTATTCAAAAGCTGTTATCGTAGGTTGCCCATAGCCCATAAGCTAAATGCTGATCGCTAATGGCACCTCAAGTACCGTGGCACAGGCCACAAGCGCTGTGATGTAGCCCATAAGCTGATAGCTGATAGCTGAATACTTATGGGGACGCTGTTAATTTTTTTACCAAGATTGTCAAATATGTGTTGAAAATAACATATTTTAGAATAAAATGTAGAATCTGGGGATAAAATACATTACCCCTGTCTTGGATTCCAGGTAAGAAGCCTTTTCTAAATGAGCGCGAGAACACTGTTTGACAAAGTTTGGGATTTACATAGTGTTGGCACGTTGCCTTCGGGTCAGACTCAACTATTTATTGGTTTACACTTAATTCATGAGGTTACTAGTCCCCAAGCCTTTGCGATGCTGCGGGAACGGGGATTGAAGGTGCTGTTTCCGGAACGAACTGTGGCAACGGTAGACCATATTGTTCCGACGGAAAACCAAGGTCGTCCGTTTGCTGATGTCTTGGCAGAGGAGATGATGCAAGCGTTGGAAAACAGTAGTAAGGAGTTTGGGATTCGATTTTATAATATCGGCTCTGGGAATCAGGGCATTGTCCATGTGATTGCTCCGGAACAGGGATTGACTCAGCCAGGCATGACGGTGGCTTGCGGGGATTCCCATACTTCGACTCATGGTGCGTTTGGTGCGATCGCATTTGGAATTGGTACCTCTCAAGTGCGTGATGTCTTAGCTTCCCAAACCTTGGCATTGTCTAAGCTTAAGGTTCGCAAAATTGAGGTGAATGGTAGTTTACCCCCAGGGGTTTACCCGAAAGATGTGATCTTACACATCATCCGTAAGTTGGGGGTCAAAGGTGGCGTTGGCTATGCCTATGAATATGCTGGTACTACCTTTGAGCAGATGTCGATGGAAGGACGGATGACTGTGTGTAATATGTCCATCGAGGGGGGCGCTCGGTGTGGCTATATTAACCCGGATCAGGTAACCTTTGACTATCTTAAGGGGAAAGATTTTGCTCCCAAGGACGCAGATTGGGATCAGGCCGTGGCTTGGTGGAACAGTATCCGGTCCGATGATGATGCCGTGTATGATGATGTGGTTAAATTTGAAGCGGCAGACATTGCGCCTACAGTGACCTGGGGAATTACACCAGGTCAAGGAATTGCGGTTAATGAAACTATTCCGATACCGGAGAGTTTGCCAGAAACGGAAAGAGCGATCGCACAACAAGCCTATGAGTACATGCAGCTAACTCCAGGCACAGAGATTCAAGGCACAAAGGTGGATGTCTGTTTTATCGGTAGCTGCACCAATGGTAGACTGACTGACCTGCGAGAAGCCGCGAAATTTGCTCAAGGTCATCATGTGGCTGAGGGAGTCAAAGCCTTTGTGGTTCCAGGTTCGGAACGGGTCAAGCAAGAAGCGGAAGCAGAAGGACTCGATCAAGTCTTTGTGGAGGCTGGCTTTGAGTGGCGAGAGCCCGGATGCTCAATGTGTTTGGCAATGAATCCGGACAAACTCCAAGGGAGTCAGATTAGTGCTTCCTCTTCTAACCGTAATTTTAAAGGTCGTCAGGGGTCTTCCACAGGACGGACATTATTGATGAGTCCAGCAATGGTTGTAGCCGCAGCGGTTAAAGGGGCAGTGGCTGATGTTCGGGAGTTGATGGTATAGGAGCAGGTCTGATGAGTAGTGAAGTAAAGATGATTACCGGAACAGGAATTCCTGTAGTAGGGAATGATATCGACACCGACCGGATTATCCCAGCTCGATTTTTGCGCTGTGTGACCTTTGATGGTCTCGGACAACAGGTTTTTGTTGATGACCGCGCTCAAGCTAACGGACAACATCCCTTTGACCAACCCCAGTATCAAGGTGCAACAGTTTTAGTAGTAAATGGGAACTTTGGCTGTGGGTCTTCACGGGAACATGCCCCTCAAGCGATCGCGAGATGGGGGATTCAAGGAATTGTCGGAGAGAGTTTTGCCGAAATCTTTTTTGGTAACTGCTTGGCGATGGGGCTTCCCTGTGTGACCGCTGATTCGGAAACCGTGAAGCAATTACAGACAAGCCTCCATGAGAATCCTGAAATCCCGATGACCTTGGATTTGGAAGAGATGCAAGTCTATTGTGGTGAGTTGCAGGCTTCTGTGTTTATGGAGGATGGACCAAGAAACATGCTGCTGACTGGAACTTGGGATACTTGTGGACAACTGGTTGCTCAAGTAGAAGCGATTCGGGCGACAACCGCTAGGTTGCCTTATATGGATTGGGGAGTTGTTTCTTAAGCAAAGGGAACAGGGAATAGGGAACAGGGAACAGGCAGTAGGGAGTATGGAATATGGCATCAAAAATTATCACAATTCATCTAGGATTCCTATAGAAACAATAATTAGCGTTTTTGACATTACCCAAAATCCTTCTATGTCTTGATGCAGCGCTAGTTGATTAACTCTTGCCTGTTGCCTGTTGCCTTTGCTTTAAATAGATTGGGTTAAAGGTTTTAGGTTGAATAATGAAAGAAAGCTTGAGGCTAGCTGCGGTTTTGTATATACTCACGTGTTGTGTGGCTTCTGGTTTAGAATCTCAAGCTACTGTTGAGTCCGAATCTGGTCAACTAGGCGATAAACGATTAATTACTAGCAAATTAATTACTAGCACTATATCCGAATCATTAAAGGATAGGGCTGAGTCACTGATGATAGCCCAATTTCCCCCACCAGAAATTAGTGACCCAGCCGAGAAAAAGCGTTTCGAGCAGGTGATGGAGTATGCGATCGCAAACCACTTGTCTGAGCGTCCGCTCCCAGAGATCATGCAAGCGATCGCACAGCAATTTCTGGGCGCAAGCTACAAAGCTCACTTATTAGACCAATCCAGCCAAGAAACCCTAGTTATCACTCTCAATGAATTTGACTGCGTCCTGTTTGTCGAAACAATTCTAGCCCTAGCGCGAGGGATAGCCCTAAAAGATTATTCTCAGCAGACCTTTGTCAATCACCTTCGTGACCAGCGTTATGGGAATGGTAATCTAAATGGCTATTGCAGCCGATTACACTATTTCTCTCAATGGATTGATGACAATCAGAGAAGGGGCACAGTTAAAAACATAGCGCTAAAGTTAGGAGGAGTATCCCGCCAGAAAACCCTCAACTACATGAGTAAACACAGGGGTAAGTACCCATCTTTGGCCAGGGATGAGGCCAATTACCAGTGTATTGTAGCCATGGAAGCTAATCTCAAGCAGACAACTATTAATTTCATTCCCCATGATCAGATTAGGAAAGCCTACAATCAACTGCAACCAGGGGATATCATTGGCATTGCTACTACTATTCCTGGTATAGATGTCACCCACACTGGCTTAGTCTATCGTACTGCTGAGGGGAATATGGGTTTTATTCATGCATCACCTGCTGGTAGAGTCACCATTGCCCGTGATTTACAACGGTATGCCAGACATGTTAGACATTCCCTCGGGATTGTAGTGGCTCGACCCATTAATCCAGCAATTCCAAGCACTGACAATATCCTCCATTAACAAGCGTCGAGAAAACCAGAACTTACCCAGTAAATCTACCTTTAGCTTGCCTTAATAACTCACCCTACTACCTATATTTGATGCCCATTTTTGCGTAAGTCCTGGCGAATAGGCTCTCAGTCGTGATTACTGGTAGGAATACCTTGCTGCTACCGATTGGGTCAGGCTCTTTGTGTAGTAGATTCAAGCTATAGTCTGTTTATTCAGCGGGAACCCTAACATCTCCCGTTGTTCCAAATAGAGTTGAGCCACTCGCCTTGCTAGATTGCGAATTCTACCGATATAACGAGTGCGCTCAGTCACTGAAATCACACCCCTAGCGTCCAGTAAGTTGAAAGTGTGAGAACACTTCAGAACGTAGTCTAGTGTAGGCATAACGAGTCCTCGTGTGCTTAGTTGTTCTGCCTCTTGCTCATAAAGACCAAATAGCGTGAACAGTAAATCTGGGTTAGAGGATTCAAAATTATAAGTACATTGTTCAACTTCTCCCTGAAGGTGAACATCTCCATAGCTAATTTGGTCATTCCACTGGATTTTAGTAAAGGCCTCTACTTCCTGGAGATACATAGCTAATCGTTCCAAACCATAGGTGATCTCAATGGGTACAGGACGACAATCAATGCCACCACACTGTTGGAAGTAGGTAAATTGGGTAATTTCCATGCCATCTAACCAGACTTCCCAGCCAACTCCCCAAGCCCCCAGGGTAGGAGATTCCCAATTGTCTTCAACAAAGCGAATGTCATGGTCTTCAGGGCAAATACCTAAAGCTTTGAGGGAATCTAGGTAAATGTCTTGAATATTATTCAGTGACGGCTTGATCAGTACTTGGTATTGGTAGTAGTGCTGGTAGCGATTCGGGTTTTCGCCGTAGCGTCCATCGGTGGGTCTTCGGCATGGTTCAACATAAGCAACTGACCAGGGTTCTGGACCAATAGCTCTCAAGAATGTATGAGGACTCATGGTCCCTGCTCCTTTCTCGGTATCGTAGGACTGGGCAATCAAGCAACCATGTTTTGCCCAGAATTGATTCAATGTTGCAATTACTGATTGAAAATTCACTTACACCTCCAGTGTTTGTTGACACTCCCCGTCTTGAAAGAACGGGGATTCTTAGATCAACGAGCTGCCTTAAACCACTACGTTTCAATCTTTGACGCCGTCAAAAATTGAGCAATACCTAAACCAAAAACCCGTCAAGACAAAGACTTCAGTTTAGTTCATAGTAGACCCAGCGGGCAATTCTCCTTAAGCGTTTGGCTACTTATTAGGAGTGCATGTGCATAGTCTGTTTCCTCCCTTTTCACCCGGTTCCGGTGTGCCCCACCGTACCATGTTTTTTTTTAAAGTGTGATTCTGCTAGGTTTACACACCGATTGTTAGTCGATAGTTGGGTTTTTAAGGAGGACTTTCCCTACCCTCCGAGCATTACTACTTTCAGGTCGGTAAGTTACGGGTCTCTCTCCCGGCTCAGCCTGCGGTTTCTCAGCCTGTACTCATTTTTCCAGTTTATCTACTCCTACTTGATGTATCAAGTACTTTAGACATCTCCAAAAATTAACCTCAAACCCTTGTAAGGTCTGGCTCAAGCCGATTTTATGGAGATGTCTTTTTGAGAAATTACAATGACTGCGACGCTTTCTCGCTACTCACTTTCATCCCCGGTCTTTAGACGCGGGGCTTTCAGTGTTGGGTTTTATAGTAAACGCACCTTGTAAGCCCCGTGGAAACCACGCCAGTTGCTAATGGGTTAAACCCTATAATAAACCCATGTTTTCCCTAACAGCACCCTGCATCCCTATAGTTTATTCTGGCGCACATGCCTTGTCAGAGCGAGGTTAGTAAGTTGTTCAACAATGGATTTCATGGTGGCAGTGCAAAGGGCTCTTCATTAATGTTGCCTCTGAATGGGAACAGCCACTACTTACCGATTAATCCTGGACAGTTACCGTAAATCCAGGTTAATTTCCCGTTTCACTCAGGAGCATCGGAGCTGTTATCCCAATACGCACTTACAGCCACGATCGACAGACAAGCCCGTCACCAGGTATGTATCTAAAGATATACAGGAATTACCCAAATAATTCTCCCGACTCCCAGGGCGTGCGCTTATACTCGTCTAATTAAATTGGTCACGGGTCGCAGCGCTCCCGACTCCCGACTCCCGACCCAAATCTAAAGAACCCACCCCTGTGACCTGAGAGCTTCCCCCTCTTCCCCTGATCAGAACCTGGGAAACGGATTGAAAAATTTTTTAATCCCACAACCCTTGCCATATCTAGGCTTCAAGGATTTATCCCAAAAAAAGTTTCGGGTTTAGGTTGACAAACGCTTTTTTACCCTTTACATTAGTAAATGGCGATGAGGAAAGCCAAGCGCACCGCACCGCCCCGAACCAAGAAAAATCTATAGTTTGAGAGCCAATATA
>NZ_JAAHHZ010000121.1:0-18283 GCF_010672005.1 Moorena sp. SIO4A5
CGGTTGCTCGTAACTTTGCACTCAATATCTATCGCTCTAATCACTTCTCAAATATGGCCCAGGCAGAGCGACGGTGCAAGTTTGGACTAGACACACTCAAGCGCATTTTTAGAATGAAATAGCCCTGAGACATAGGTAGGAAAGTATTTTATGATGTAGAGCTTTCACAACGAGTGATCGATAATTTTTCTCTAGGCGCTTATGTCAGAAATTTCACCACTACCAATGTGGGGCTTGAAAGTCGAGTTTCAGACTTTAACTATGGCGCTATCTTGAGGTACCATTCAGATAATGGTATATTTATAGATTCTAAACTAGGTACCGGTGACCAGGGATTTGATGCTAGAGTCCAAGCAGGGGCTCAGTTCAAGTTTTAATAGTTAGGGATTAATTTTTAAGGTTGCAGGTTAGCAGGTTGAAGGTTAAAGGTTGAATATTGAATTCTCAATTCTCAATTCTCAATTCTCAATTCTCAATTCTCAATTCTCAATTCTCAATTCTCAATTCTCAATTATACTAACCGTTACCGAAATGAGTGATACTTTAGCAATACCTTGTAATAAAGCTTATTCAATAATTGGTAGAGTAGAGTTAACTCGCAAGAAATTTTCTAAATCTCCATAGGTTCCAGCGTAGGTAATAGTGGAATTATCATAACCTTTGAGATTTACAGTGTGTTGCTTGAAGTTAAGCTCAGACTTTCCGATTTTAGAAACGTAACGGTATGTATCCTCCCCTAGGGCAATATCTAGACCAAGTTCCTTGGTGGCAGATTCGAGGCGAAAAGCGGCAATTACAGTATCCCCAATAGCAGTGTATTCTGGGCGATCGCCACTACCAGTGGTGTTACCAACAATCGCCATTCCTGTGTTGATTCCAGTACCAATTCGCAGTGGGAAGGGCAGAGGATATTCATTAGACAGATTGGTAGTCATTTTGTTGAGGTCATTGACTGCTTGCAAAATACTCATGGCTTCTTGATCACTGACCCCTTCAGAGCCATGAAACCAAATCGCCATAATCGCGTCACCGATGTATTTATCTACCCAACTGCCACACCTTTTCAGAATTTCTCCAGACTCCCGGAACCAACTACCAATTGCCACTGAGAGGCTGGTTTCATCTAACTGGTGGGTGAGTACGGTGAAGTTCCGGATGTCCACCACCATCACAGAAATCAGGCGGCGCACGTGCAATATTGAGGTTTGGGTATCTTTATGTATAGGTTCGGATGGTTCAGTTTTATGAGCCTTGGGTGGGCAATAAAACTCCAATTCTGTCTGACCAAAGGTAAGATGATCGCCATTGCGCAAGGTCACCGGAATACTGACTCTGCGTCCATTGACAAATGTACCGTTACGGCTGCCTAAATCAATAAGATAGAAATCACCGTTTTCGGTACACTGCAACATCGCATGGTTTCTGGAAATCCAGCGATCTGAAAGTACAAAATTGTTATCATAACTACGACCGACGGTCCAGCAATTACTACCAACTAATGGCATATACTGATCGTCAGAGCCGGTAGGCATAAGTAGGTAAGGGGTGGATCGCAAAGTCACCACAGATATAGGAGCAACAACAGGGTTAATTGAGACGTTGATCATTGCATCAATTTTCCAAGATTTCCCCTGATCAGGGAAGGATAGCGCAGAAGTTGGAGAAACAATAGCAGCCATAAGTTACTAACCAATTACTGCTAATCGAGCTTGAGTTTGCTGCTGTCAATGACCCAGCAAGACTCAGAAGCTGACCCTAGTAGATGGATTCAAAGGATGATCAAGTCATTTCGGAATGACAACGCTCAAAACTAACCTAACCTAATTTGACACTCCCCGCTAATCGCGAGACGGGGATTCCTAGATCTACGACCGGCCTTAAACCTCCGTGTCCAAATGGCAATATCTAAACCGAAATCCCGTCAAGACTAAGATTTTAGTTCAGTTCACGAAAGACCCAGCGGGCTAGTCTCCTTAGGCGTTTAGTTACTTTTTGAGAAGTGTCTTATAGAGTTCGTTGCTTCCCTGTTTCACCTGGTTTCGGCGTGCCCCGCCGTACCGTTGTTTTCTCAAAGTGTTTTTGCTGGGTTCACACACCAATTGTTAGTTGATGGTTGGGTTTTTAAGGAGGATTTTCCCTGCCCTCCGGGCATTACTTCTTTTAGGTCAAGCAGTGGCGGGTTTCTCTCCCGGTTGCGCCAAGGCCAAAGGCCACGCGGGGCGCGTTCGGTTTCTCAGCCTGTACCCATATCTAAATAATACTCTACGCGAGGTATTGTCAATCCTTTTTGGCAAAATTGTGTCTAGGCTAAAAGCGCGCAGCGAGCCTACATCCGGTGGTTTAAAAACGCGGGGTTTTGGCTTGTGGGAGTTCCCATAAATAAATAAATGACGAAGGCTTCCGAAGAAGCCCACACTGTACCCTTTAGGGTTAGTGTCTGGAGTGATCATGCTAGGTTAGCTGCCAACCAAAAAAGACTATCTACCACGATTGTACTCAACACCGCTCCACTAAACGTCCACCAATGGGGCTGTTCTTTTGTCAATGACCAAAGACCAACTATTCCTAGCGTAGCAACCAAAACCACTGCCCAGCTAATTCCCCAAGGGGTTTGGACTTGTGCGATCGCATTTTGAAAGATTGGTTTTGCCAGGACTGGCTCTACTACCATCACCTGACGCCAGTAAGTAATTAGATTCGTCAAGTAGAAATAGATGTCGGTCATGGCTGTACCGAATAACGAACCCAAGTAAAATAGATTTCCTACCTTTCCCCAACCCCGCCACAATCCCCACAGAGCGAATGGTAGACCAATCGCCTCTACCGGTAAATGCCATAGAGGTTCAGTGCGCAACCAACCCCAATATAATGAACCAGCCAGCCAACTCCAGCTAAATCCCAACAGCAAGTCACCCCAGACTTGGGTTGATGGACGTTGGAGCAGTTTTACCCCCAGCCACACCCAAGCCAGGGTAATGACTAAACTCAACAGTGGGAAAAGGCGCACTAGGGGAGCTTGGAAGAACACTGGTACAGAAACCAGGAAGGAGGCGGCAGCAAATAATAGCCATCCTTGAGGATTACTCACTCCCCTAGGGGGGATCGATAGAAGCAGTTGCCCTGACTGATGGGAATTCCTTGGGGCTCTAGCAGAAAACCAAGTATTTTTCAACAAAATTTTGTTACTTATCGTTAATTATCTTTATTGAACTTAATATATCATTACCAATATCCCCCCTGGGGGCATATTGGTAATAGTACTGAAATGTGGTGGTTGATGGCAAGGGTAGAAATATTTAATTTTTCAATTGGGTGAAGTACAAATTTTTAGGGAGTAGGGAGTAGGGAATAGGGAATAGGGAATAGGGAATAGGGAATAGGGAATAGGGAATAGGGAATAGGGAACAGGGAGTAGGGAGTAGGGAGTAGGGAGTAGGGAGTAGGGAGTAGGGAGTAGGGAGTAGGGAGTAGGGAATAGGGAAAAAATTTTTTGTACCTCATGATTATGATAATTGCCATCTAAAATCTGAAGGATGAACTCAAAAATTTATGGAAAATTAAGATTTCCTTAGCCTGGGTGGTGCGCTACCGGTAGGGCCAGGGCTATTGCTAGACTTTTTTACCGATTCCCTAGGTCAAGCGCACCGCTCCCGACTCCCGATTCCCGATTCCCGATTCCCGATTCCCGATTCCCGATTCCCGACTCCCGATTCCCGACTCCCGATTCCCGATTCCCGATTCCCGATTCCCGATTCCCGATTCCCGATTCCCGATTCCCGATTCCCGATTCCCGATTCCCGAGAAGGATTAAATATTAAGGTTTAAGGATTAAGGATCAATACGACATGGAATTGGGATACGATAAAGAGTTTGCTAAGTATCCAGATTCCCTTGGCGATTGTTGGTAACTTATGCCAGAATACCGATTGAATTAAGGCTGGCTGATTCAGCTGGAGCAACCTCAATAGGGGAAAGAATGGTCTTATCAAAACGTCAATTTATCAATTTTTCTATCATTGCTGTCCTTAGCGCCTGCCTTACCTTCCCCTTGAAGGTTCTCGCCACAACTCCTGCCCCAGATGTCTTATCCTCAACCAGTACCACTGCTACAATTACTACGCCCCACATGACTATTTTTCAGGCTGTGGTGCTGGGTTTTGTACAGGGGTTCACGGAATTCCTGCCCATCAGTAGTACCGCTCATTTAAAAGTGGTACCTGTGGCCTTAGGCTGGGGTGATCCAGGGGTTGCGTTTACGGCTGTGATTCAACTAGGCTCCATTGCGGCGGTAGTGTGGTACTTCTGGGGAGACTTGGCTAAAGTCACTACTGGCGCATTCAAAGCTATCCGTACATCCGATTACCAATCCCAAGACTTCCAGATGGCCCTGGGAATTGCCTTGGGCACCCTACCCATTGTCTTCTTTGGACTGCTGATTAAAATCTTTATCCCTGATTATGATAATTCTCCGATACGGAGTACCATGTCAATCGCCTATGTCTCGATTGTGATGGGTTTGTTGATGGGTGTTTCTGAAGTCGTGGGTAAGCGTAAGCGTAACTTTGAGGATTTAGGTCTCCAGGATGGGATTGGGATGGGCTTGGCTCAGGCGTTGGCTTTAATGCCTGGTGTCTCCCGGTCTGGCTCGACTCTCACTGCTGGTTTATTCATGGGTTTGGAACGAGCAACCGCAGCACGGTTTTCCTTTTTGTTGGGCATCCCCGCCATTACCTTAGCTGGTTTAGTGGAGTTAGTCGGTTTGCTCAAAGATGGCATTGGGGATGCTGGCGCAATGTCACTGATTGTAGGGGTGATTTCATCAGCAGTATTTTCTTACGTAGCGATCGCATGGATGATCAGCTATCTCAAAAAACAAGGTGTCTGGATATTCGTCTGGTATCGGTTATTGTTTGGGATAGCAATTTTAGGTGCTATTATAACTGGGGTTTTACAAAATAGTTAGCGATCGCAAGTGTCGGAAGATGGGAAGATAGGGAGATGGGGAGATGGGGAGATAGGGAGATAGGGAGATAGGGAGATGAGGAGATGGGGAGATAGGGAGAATTATTCCAGCAATTATTGTATATTTTGATATATATTTATTTGGAAGAGATTCTACGCAATGAAATTAACTACTTGCCCCAATATTTAAAAACCTACCCTTGTGAGCTCCCCACTCTTCCCCCTGTTCCCTGTTCCCTGTTCCCTGTTCCCTAAAACCAACGACTTTGTGCCTCACCCAATTGAAAACTGCTATCAATGAGTCAAAGCTCGATTCATCCAGTATTAATCACAAAGGTTCTTCCCAACTCCATTGCTGCTGAGGTTGGATTTGAACCAGGGGATTCTATTGTTGCGATTAATGGTAGCCATCCCCGTGATTTGATTGATTATCAATTCCTGTGTGCGGATGAAATTCTAGAACTGGAAGTGCTGGATGGGGCGGGTAAGACTCATGTGATCGAAATTGAGAAAGACTATGATGACGATTTAGGGCTGGAATTCGAGACAGCGTTATTTGATGGTTTGATTCAGTGCAATAATCGTTGCCCATTTTGCTTTATCGACCAACAACCACCAGGTAAGCGCCAAAGCCTTTATTTCAAAGATGATGACTATCGGCTTAGTTTCCTCTATGGCTCTTACCTAACCCTGACTAATCTGAAGCAAACGGAGTGGGATCGGATCGAACGGATGCGTCTATCTCCTCTTTATGTTTCGGTTCATGCTACTGAACCGGATGTGCGCATACGGTTACTGAAAAATCCTCGGGCTGGGCTAATTTTAGAGCAGTTAAGGTGGTTTCAGGAGCGACGGCTGCAAATTCATGCCCAGGTAGTGGTGTGTCCTGGAATTAATGATGGCATTCACTTAGAACGTACTCTGTTAGATTTAGCTCAATTCTATACCGGTGATCTGCCCGCAGTCGCTTCAACGGCAGTAGTACCGGTGGGATTGACTCGGTTTCGACCCCAGGAGGATGAACTAATTAGTGTTACTGGGGAGAAAGCTAGGGAAGTGATTGCTCAGGTTCAAAGGCTTCAGGAGAAATTTAAGCACCAGTTGGGGTCTACCTTTGCTTGGTTGGCAGATGAGTGGTTTTTGATTGCTAGAGAAGAGTTACCTCCAGAATCGGATTACGGAGACTACCCTCAAATTGGGAATGGTGTTGGTTCGATTCGGTTGTTCCTGAAACAATTCCAAACTGCTGCTACTCAACGGTTACCTAAGGGTCTAGAAATCCCCCGACGGGGGACTTGGGTAGTGGGTAATGCGGTGGAAAAAGCGTTTGAACCTGTGGTAGAGCGGTTCAATGCTGTGCCAGGATTGGAGATTAGGATGGTGGCGTTATCTAGTGATTACTGGGGTCAGGAGATAACGGTTACTGGCTTGCTGACTGGACAAGATTTACTGAAGGGATTAAAAGGAAAAGATTTAGGAGAAATGATTCTGTTACCTGGGTTGATGCTTAAGCATGGTGATACCCGGTTTCTGGATGATATGACTGTAGCAGAAGTGGCTGATCAGCTCAATACTCCAATTATTCCTGTTAATGGTGTTGAGGAATTGATCGATGGGGCTCTTGGGAATAGGGAGTAGGGAGTAGGGAGTAGGGAATCGGGAATCGGGAATCGGGAATTGGGAATCGGGAATCGGGAGTAGGGAATCGGGAATCGGGAATCGGGAGTAGGGAATCGGGAATCGGGAATCGGGAAAAAATTCTGTTTACCTGATTCATAGGAGAACCGCTAGATCAGTTTTGCGATCGCAAATAGTTTAGGAATCAGTAATCAGTAATTATTAATCAGTAATTACAGCGGTTTTTAGCCTAATGAGGTACACAGGATTTTTTACCTTTTCTTTCTTCTGACTTTACTGCTCCGAAGTCCCTGCTCCCTGCTCCCTATAAACCAAAAAAAATGTACCTTACTAGCTTAAAACCCGCTATATTAATCAGTAATTATTAATAATTATAGCACTATTCCCGATTCCCGATTCCCGATTCCCGATTCCCTTTTTCAACTACTCCTTAAAAAAATCACACTCCATTCCATTCCCGTACATTTTATTTAAAATACCTTCCCAAAAAAAAATTTAGAAAAACCCTTGACAAATTAATTTATAATCATTATGATTATACTATGCAAACAACAAGCAAAAGGTGACCAACATGGATTCCGAATTTCGCCCAAACCCTGAAAATAACCCTGAGGATATAACTCCTAGTAATAATCCTCAGGAATCTTCTCCAAAAAAATACCCTGTTAAGCACATTCTCAAGGGCTCCCGCAAGGCTATCATTAACACGATGCATGCCCTCTATGCACTGCGTTACGCCGAAATTTCTGAGTGGAGTCCTCTACAACCGACGGGCATTCCTGGAGAATTTATTACGATGATGACCAAGTACATAATTCTGGGTTAACGGATTAACTTTCTGGGGGGCTTTGCCCCCTGGCAAAATCATCGATTCTGCTCCCATGGGAGCAGGTCCCGATAGGGTTGAAAACGGAATCACATAAGGTCAATTTCCTAGCCGTGGATGGTATTTCTGCGGCTATTTTTTTTTGTTAAGAAGGGAGTAGGGAATCGGGAATCGGGAATCGGAAATCGGGAATCGGGAATCGGGAATCGGAACCCACCCCTAACCACTCCCAGGAGGGGAAGGGGAATCGGGAATCGGTAATTGGGAATAGCGATGCGCTGCATCAAGAGGTGCGACTTGTGGCGAATTAAATTCTTATACTAAGTTGCGGTCAAAGGTACAACTTTCTCTTCCGCCAATCTCCCCATCTCCCCATCTCCCCATCTCCCCATCTCCCCATCTCCCCATCTCCCCATCTCCCCATCTCCCCATCTCCCCATCTCCCTATCCAACTAATCTACTCTCTTTGAATGCAACTCGGTATTAATGGGTCAAGGGCACCTAACAGGGAATCAACCTAAAATAAAACTGTACCTCATAACTGCGAGAAACGCTATAGTATCATAGATCTAGAGATTAAATAATAAATATAATTCATCATGGCTGATTCTAGTTCTTTAAATAAACCAACTGTCTACTCTTCTGATGCTCCAAGCTGTGATGATTCCGTAGTTCATCTAGATAATGTGTGGCAGGTCCAGAGTAAGGTTATAGCAACGGAAAAAGCGCAACAGATGGCAGAGTTTTTTAGCGTTCTTTCCGACCCTCATCGGCTAAAGTTGCTTTCAGCCCTCGCACAGCAAGAGCTTTGTGTCTGCGACTTAGCAGCGATAGTAAAAATGGGGGAATCGGCAGTATCTCATCAGCTACGAGTATTGCGATCGCAAAAGCTAGTAAAATATCGCCGTCAAGGTCGCAACGTTTACTACAGTCTTGCCGATGAACATATTGTGACTTTATATCGAGAAGTAGCTCAACACCTTGATCAAAGTTGATTATTGAGCAGAGATATAGCAATTATAAGACTTGTGAGGTACAAATATCTGGGTTTTAGGGAGCAGGGAGCAGGGAGCAGGGAGCAGGCAATAGGCAAGAGGCAATAGGCAATAGGCAAGAGGCAATAGGCAATAGGCAATAGGCAATAGGCAAGAGGGAAAAAATATTGTGTACCTCATATTAATAAAAAAATGCTGTCAATAATTTATTTGGCACAGCTACTTACTATATAATTTGAATAATCTTTTGTCTGAATAGTCTTTCAGATATTCAGGAGATTTTCACAGTAGGTATTGCTATGGCACAACTCCATCATCATCAAGACTGCTGCAACTCTGGACATTGCATTGAAGCTGTTGCTGAGGTGACAACCCATGATCACTGCTGCGGGAACAGTCAAGAAAAGGAGGTGACAACCCATGATCACTGTTGCGGCAACAGTCAAGAAAAGGAGGTCACAACCCATGATGACTGCTGCGGGAACAGTCAAGGAAAGAATGAATTTAACTTGTGGCGCGAGTTAAGAGCGGTCGCGATCGCTACTCCTCTTTTGTTAATCGGACTGATTTTTCAAGATAGTTTAGATCAGACTCCTTTTGGCATAGCTGAATATGCCGTCTTGATTCCTGCTTACTTACTTTGTGGTTGGGGAGTGCTAACCACTGCGGGGCGAAATATCCTGCGGGGTCGGATTTTTGACGAAAACTTTTTGATGACCATTGCCACCATAGGCGCGATCGCTATTCACGAACTACCGGAAGCAGTGGGGGTGATGTTGTTTTACCAGCTGGGGGAATTGGTACAGGGGTCTGCGGTGGGGCGATCGCGTCGTTCGATTCGAGCCTTGCTGGAAGTGCGTCCCGATACTGCTAATCTGCTAGTTAACGGCGAGATAAAAACCGTTTCCCCTGATCAAGTTGCTGTTGGGGAAATGATTCGGGTACGCCCTGGGGAGAAAGTTCCCCTGGACGGTGAGATTATTGAGGGAAGTTCACAACTGGATACGTCTGCCCTCACAGGAGAATCAGTCCCCCGTACCGTTCTAACAGGAGATCTGGTGTTAGCAGGGATGATTAACCAGTCTGGAGGGCTAACCATTCGGGTTACTAAGCCCTTTGACGAGTCTTCTATTGCCAGAATTTTGGACTTGGTGGAAAACGCCAGAAGCAAAAAAGCCGACACGGAAAAGTTTATTACTCGCTTTGCCCGCTACTATACACCCGTTGTGGTGTTTCTTTCCCTAGCCGTTGCCCTGTTACCACCTTTGCTAATTTCGGGAGCAAGCGCCAGTACCTGGACTTATCGAGCCTTGGTGCTGTTGGTGATTTCCTGTCCCTGTGGATTGGTCATTAGTATTCCTCTGGGCTATTTTGGCGGTATTGGAGGGGCAGCCAAGCGCGGTATTTTGATTAAAGGTTCTACGTTTTTAGATGCCTTAACTCAGGTGAAAACCGTCGTCTTTGATAAAACTGGCACCCTTACTAAAGGAAACTTTCGAGTCACTGATATTATTACCCACAATGGTTTGAGTCAAGAGCAATTACTAGAATTAGCTGCTCATGTAGAATCTGGGTCAAATCATCCCGTCGCCCAATCGATTCGACAAGCTCATGGCAAACCGATTGACAGTTCTAAGGTTGAAAATTATCAAGAAATTGCGGGGCACGGTATTCTCGCCCAAATTGATGGAAAAGTTGTGATCGCAGGAAACGATCGCTTACTCCATCGAGAGGGGATTTCCCATCATGTCTGTGTGGCTGATAGTACAGTAGCTCACTTAGCGGTGGATGGTGAATACAGTGGACGTATCTTAATTGCCGATGAAGTCAAAGAAGATGCCATCAATGCCATCCAAGCACTGCACCAACAGCAGATTAAAACTGTGATGCTGACAGGAGACAGTCAAACCATAGCTAATACTATCGCTCGAAGGCTAGGGATAGATGATTTTGAAGCCGAACTCTTACCAGAGGATAAGGTGAATGCTTTAGAGAAGATTCTTACAGCAGTAAACCAAACTAACCATAAAACCGCATTTGTGGGAGATGGCATCAACGACGCACCAGTAATTGCTCGTGCTGATGTGGGCATAGCTATGGGGGGATTAGGCTCAGATGCTGCTATCGAAACCGCCGACGTGGTAATTATGACCGATGCTCCCTCTAAAGTAGCAGATGCGATCGCGATCGCTCGCCGAACCCTCCGTATTGTTTGGCAAAATATTATTATTGCTTTGGGAGTGAAAGTCGTCTTTATTGCCCTGGGTGCGATGGGGGTAGCAACTCTCTGGGAAGCTGTATTTGCTGATATGGGAGTGGCTCTGTTGGCGATTCTTAATGCTAGTCGGGTATTGCAGATAAGGGAGCAGGGAGCAGGGAGTAGGGAGTAGGGAGTAGGCAATAGGTAAGATGGTAAAAATTTTGTGTACCTCATTAAAATAAAAACCGCTATAGAAGATTAAATGATATAACGGTGAAGTTAGTTGGTGCGACATTGATTACTCAAAAGTACTAATCTATAGCAATTCTGTTTCCCATGAGGTACAAAGGGATCCCCCTAAATCCCCCTTAAAAAGGGGGACTTTGAAGTTGATAATTTTACCTCATACATGCAATCAACGCTATACATTACTGACCAGTCTTCGAGGGTTAAACCTATGACACGCTCAAAGTCTTTTGGATTACGTGTGATTAGGGTTGCTCTGCCAGGTGCCCCATCTCTTGATCGATTTCTTGCCGATAGGCAGCAATTTCAGCCTGTAGATTGTCAAAAGTCGGGTCATCCTTAAAGCATCCAAATTTATCCAGCCAAGGATTTCCTGTCTTCCCTAGTAGGGGAATGTCAACTTCAACTACTTCAACCTGATTCGTTAGATAGTCAAGTAGTTGAGCTTTAAGCTGATTGATAGCAGCATCACGGCTATTTTCTACAACCATGACTTCCGGCCATTCTTTGGCACGAGCAATATATTTATCTTTTTCTCTACTGAGGATAACTTCATAAATCATGACCTCATCTCCTGCTCATATTAAGTCGCTATTTCAATTTTAGCTGAGGGGGTAACAACAAGGCTATTAGCGATTCTTAAGGCCAGTAAGTTATTGCAAATAAGGGAGAATTGAAGATGTATATAGCGTTTCTAGGACTCATGAGGTACACAGAATTATTTGACTATTGGCTCTTGCCTCTTCTGTCTTACCTGCTCCCTGCTCCCTGCTCCCTGCTCCCTAAAACCCAGATATTTGTACCTCACAAGTCGTATAATTGCTATATAAATTATTTAAGCTTTTAACTATGTTCATGGAACATATCTCGTGTAAACTTAGGAGAATCAGAAGGAATAGGGTTTTGTTGCATTCGCTCAACAAGTAACCTTAAAAAATCTTGTCTAGCCTCAATATCGGTAATCTTAGGAGGAATGACTTGAGGTGATTGAACCACAAGCTCAACTTCAACACCTTCAGGTAAATCACAGGCTGTTTGAAGGATAAATGTGCCACTATGGTAAATTGCTTTCAATATTTGAGCCATGGGAAACGCTCCATCATAAGAGTTAGGGGTGGATTGGTTAGTTAAGTAGTCGGACAAACGTAAAATTAACTGTTGAAATAGGGAACAGGGAGCAGCGATGCAGGTTCCGCACACAGACCCAAAACCATGAGCAACTGCATCAAGAAGTGAAGTTTATAGCGTTTATGGTAGCTATGAGGTACACATTATTTTTTCCCTCTTACCTCTTATATCTTACCTCTTACCTGCTCCGAAGTCCCTACTCCCTGCTCCCTAAAAACCAGAAATTTGTACCTCATAAGTCGTAGAATTGCTATATACAAAGGTAATCATTCAGCTAACCTTCAAATTCTGTAACCATAGTTTGCAAAAAATGCTTTACCTCTTGGGGCGATCGCAAATGGTAAACCTGCTTTGTTGCTTTAGCCGCTTCCACATAAGTCCGGTATTTGGGGGTTAGCTTTTTATGACACAGCCAGACCGTGTTATAGGAATTCAGTGTGCCTTTTACTAGGGGACTATTTTCAGGCCAGCCTTCCGGTGGCACCCAAAGACTTTTAGCAAATCGCTTTGTGACCCACCAGTAATGTCGCAGCACAGCCATATCGAGATAGACCAGGGTATCGGCTACATCTAGCCGTTGCCACACCGTATCGAGTGAGACAAATCCATCAACGATCCATTGCTCCTGTTGCAAGAGCTGATCATGGGCGGCTTTAAACTCGGCATGGGGCACCTCAGCACCGCCCGGTCTATATTTCATGGAATCGAGGTGTACCAGGGGTAATCCAGTTATTTCGGCTAAACGTTTGCTTAGGGTCGATTTGCCAGCGCCAGCATTGCCAAATACTGCAACTCTCTTCATGGTTAGGGAGTAGGGAGTAGGGAGTAGGGAGTAGGGAGTAGGGAGCAGGGAGCAGGGAGCAGGGAACAGGGAGCAGGGAGCAGGGAGCAGGGAAGTCGGAAGTCGGAAGTCGGAAGTCGGAAGTCGGAAAAAGAGAAACAATGTGTACCTGATAGTTATGCAAACCGCCGTAGTACTGAAATAGTCAAATATTATTACTACTCCCGATTCCCGATTCCCGATTCCCGATTCCCGATTCCCGATTCCCGATTCCCGATTCCCGATTCCCGATTCCCTACTCCCTACTCCCTACTCCCTACTCCCTACTCTCTTTAACTGTTCCTCCAATTCTATCACTTTTCTCTGAATATCTAAGCTCCGGTAAAGTTCTAAACTTTCAGTAAAAAATTGGTAAGCCATGGCTTTAGCATTCCCTTGATTACCTTCAAAACGACGCAAGTAAATTTCCCCTAAGAGCTGGCGAGCAGAGGCTTGTAGTTTCCTACGGTTGTAGTCTAAGAAGAGTTGTAAAGATTCCAGGGCTAACGCTTCTGCTCGGTCAAGGTTTTCTAAAACATTAACCTCTAGGTAAGCCCGGGAGATATCTAGAATTTCTTCAGCCCTATCGACAATTGCTCCAAGTTCTGAAAGTAACCTTAAGCCCATGGTGTAGTTGGTTTCAAATTGCTCAATCTGTTCCGGTAGAGTAGGGTGGTTGGACGGTAATCGGTGCAAGCGTTCTGAATAGAGTAAGCCAAGAGCGATATAGTTGTAGGCTTGGTTGGCTTTGTAGTCCTTGGCTTTACTAATTTCGATGGCTTGACCAATACTTTGCTCCCCTTGGTTGAGTAAGTGGAGGGCTTCGGTTGTGTCTGGAGTTTTTCTGGCTAGGAGGCGTTGGCTGTTACCAATTTTTCGATACCGATTCGCAATGTTTTCATTTTGACCCAGTTGTTGATGGAGATTTAGGCTTTGCTGGTAATAGTCAATGGCTTTGGTATAATCATCTAATTCTCGATAACAACCAGCTAGGTTATACCACTGATTGGCGACATTTTTTTGTAAATCTAACTGCTGATAAAGGTCACGGCTTTGTTCATAGTATGCGATCGCTTGATCATACTTCCCCCAATCTTGATAAATGTAACCTAGATTAAAGTAGGCATTTGCTACACCTGTTTGGTGATCAAGCTGCTGACGGATAGCTAAGGTTTTTACTTGACAATCCACAGCTTGCTGATATTTGCCCCAGTTTCTATAACAATCAGCTAGCCAATACCACTGACCGGCGACATTCTTTTGTAAATCCAACTGCTGATAAAGGTCATGGCTTTGTTGGTAGGATGCGATCGCTTGATCATACTTACCCCAATCTTTATAGATTCTGCCAAGTTGATAGTAGGCTAATGCTACATCTGATTGGTCATCAAGCTGTTGACGCATTTCTAAGGTTTTGAGTTGACAATCAACAGCTTGTTGATATCTGCCCCAGTCTCGATAAAAATCAGCTAGCCAAGACCAAAACTTTGCTACTATTTCTTCTTTACCCAACTGCTGAAAGAGTTCAAGGCTTTCTTGGTAGTATGTGATTGCTTCGGAATACTTATCCCAATCTTGATAGATTCTACCTAGGTGACCGTAGGCATTTGCTATCCACGGTTGGTCATCAAGCTGCTGACGGATGGCTAAATTTTTGCGTTCACAATCAACAGCTTGCTGATATTTGCCCCATTCTCGATAACAAAAAGCTAGCCAAAAGCACTGATTAGCGACATCTTTTTGTTTATCCAACTGCTGATAAAGGTCACGGCTTTGTTGGTGGTATTGAATCGCTTGATCATACTTGCCCCAATCTTGATAGATTCTACCAAGTTGATAGTAGGCATCAGCTATATTTGGTTGGTCATCAAGCTGCTGACGAATGGCTAAATCTTTGAGTTCACAATCGACCGCTTGCTGATATCTGCCCCAGTCTCGATAACAAGCAGCTAGCCAATACCACTGATTGGCTACATCCTTCTGTTTATCGAACTGGTGATAAAGGTCACGGCTTTGTTCATAGTATGGAATCGCTTGATCATACTTGCCCCAATCTTCATAGATTCTACCAAGTTGATTGTAGGCTAATGCTACATCTGATTGGTGATCAAGCTGTTGACGGATGTTTAATTCTTTGAGTTCACAATCGACCGCTTGCTGATATTTGCCCCAGTTTCGATAACAATCAGCTAGCCAAGACCACTGATTGGCTACATCCTTTTGTTTATCCAACTGCTGATAAAGGTCACGGCTTTGTTGGTAGGATGCGATCGCTTGATCATACTTACCCCAATCTTTATAGATTCTGCCAAGTTGATAGTAGGCTAATGCTACATCTGATTGGTCATCAAGCTGTTGACGCATTTCTAAGTCTTGGAGTTGACAATCAACAGCTTGCTGATATTTGCCCCAGTTTCGATAACAAACAGCTAGGTTATACCACTGATTGGCGACATTCTTTTGTTTATCCAACTGGTCATAGAGTTCAAGGCTTTGTTGGTGGTATGGAATCGCATCGGAATACTTACCCCAAGCGTGATAGATTCTACCAAGCTTAAAGTAGGCACTTGCTACACGTGCTTGGTCATCAAGCTGCTGACGAATGGCTAAGGTTTTGAGTTGACAATCAACAGCTTGCTGATAGTTGCCCCAGTCTTGATAACAATCAGCTAGCCAAGACCACTGATTGGCGACATCTTTCTGTAAATCCAACTGGTGATAAAGGTCACGGCTTTGTTGGTAGTATGGAATCGCTTCATCATACTTACCCCAATCTTGATAAATTCTACCGAGCTGATAGTAAGCTAATGCTATTTCTGGTGTGTAATCAAGCTGCTGACGGATGGCTAAGTCTTTGAGTTGACAATCAACAGCTTGCTGATATTTGCCCCAGTTTCGATAACAAACAGCTAGCGAATACCACTGATTCGCGACATCTTTTTGGAAATCTAACTGCTGATAAAGCTCACGGCTTTGTTGGTAGTATGGTATCGCTTCATTGTATTTACCCCAAGCTTGATAGATTCTACCAAGCTTAAAGTAGGCACTTGCTACACGTGCTTGGTCATCAAGCTGCTGAGAGATCGCTAAGTCTTTGAGTTGACAATCAACAGCTTGCTGATATTTGCCCCATTCTCGATAACAATTAGCTAGCCAATACCACTGATTGGCGACATTCTTTTGTTTATCCAACTGCTGATAAAGCTCACGGCTTTGTTGGTAAGATTTGATCGCATCGGAATACTTACCCCAACCTTGATAAATGTCACCTAGCTCAAAGTAGGCACTTGCTACACCTGTTTGGTCATCAAGCTGCTGACGGATGGCTAATTCTTTGAGTTCACAATCAACAGCTTGCTGATATCTGCCCCAGTCTCGATAACAAATAGCTAGCCAATACCACGAATCGGCGACATTCTTCTGTTTATCCAACTGGTGATCAAGATTACGGCTTTGTTCGTGGTATGCGATCGCTTGGTCATACTTACACCAATCTTGATAGATTCTACCTAGTTGATAGTAAGCTAATGCTACACCTGGTTGGTCATCAAGCTGCTGACGGATGGCTAAGTCTTTGAGTTCGCAATCGAGAGCTTGCTGATAGTTCCCGGATAGTCGATAACAATTAGCCAGCCAATACCATAACTTTGCTACATTCTTTTGGTTACCCAACTGCTGATTGATGTCAAGGCTTTCTTGGTAGGATGCGATCGCTTTCTCATAGTCCTCCTTTTTTCGGTAACAGGTAGCTATTGCCCAAGCAATGTAACCCTTGAGCGGACTATCTGGCCGTGGATTAATCTTTTCTAACATCCCAATAGCCTGATCATAGTTATCCGGGCGGAGGTAAGACAGTGCTGTTACAACTTCTATGGCTTGTTGACTTCCCTGATCTCGAATAGTATGTTGTCTGGTTGCTTCCAGAGCTGGTGTCATCTCTTCCCCTAGTTCTGCCACCAAATTGATCAGATCATCGCATAGCATAAGCTCTGGCTGTTGAACTAGCTGTTTAACAAATTCATTTACATTACTAACTAAGGTTTCTCGTGTTTGACCACAAGCTACGTATAAACTCCCTAACTGAGTCTTTACCCATTGCTCTTCACTTAGTTTGAAATTATTAGTGGCTTCTTGGAGACACTTAATCACTTCATCCTTCTGATTAAACCTTTCAATCTCCCGTAACCTGCTCAACAATTCCTTAATCGTTTCATCTTCAAAGTCTTCATCTAACCCCAAGTAAGTCCAGACTAACTGCTGAATTACCCTGGCTCGAATCTTGCTGTTGACATCAACATCAGCCAAAACCTGACCAGCAAACAGTAAATCCTGTAATACCGATGGCGACTCCTGATATGAAACTGTTGAATTCTCCCCTAAAACTGGCCAAACTAAAACCACATCCTTTGATGGGCGTTGCTGAATTGAAGTATGAATGCGCGATTGTTTGGTGTTGTTCAAGCCCCCTAAATCCCCCAACTTTGGGGGACTTTGAGAGTTTTGTTCCCCCCAAAATTGGGGGGCTAGGGGGGCAAAATCATACTTAGAATCACCAACGCCCTTTGATAAATTCTTTCTAATCTTAATTTCCCCATGGTCAATCCTAGGCTGATAGTCATCTAAGGGTTTAAACAACTTTGGAACTAACTTATTAATCCGTCTGGGATTCTCACTCCCCAAATACCCTAAGGCTAACAAAATTGGTTCATCCCAACGGGCTTCATATCGATGCTGATTAATAATATCGAGAATCTCACTAACATCATTATCCGCAATATACCGAGCAGCAAAATATTCTTCAAAGGTCAGATGCATAAACCCATAACTACCAGGGGCACGTTCCACAAACAAACCGGTTGTTTCCCTGACCCTGCGCAAAAAATCATTAATTTGCCACTGCACGCTTTGGGAATCCGGGTCTTCATCATTCAACTCCCCATGGATTTCGGCTAGTTTTTCCCTAACCTCTGGTTCACTGACTAATCCCGAGGGTTTGTGTTCATGCATCCAGTAAGCCAAGGGAGCCAACAGTGCCATCACCTGACTTTCTTTGAGCACTACGGTCTCAACACCAGGCAATTTTTTGCTCAATTGCCAATCTTCGGTCAAGGTCTGGACCGCTAATTCATAGAGTTTTACCCGTTGATTGGGCAAGCGAGAGCCATTGCGGTGAATTAATGCCAAAATCGTTAACAATAAGGGATTGCCAGTCATACGCTTGACTCCCTCACTGGCTGCGATCGCCTCCTTCAGTTCCCGACTTTGATGATCCGCTTCCTGCTGCCAATAGTGCTGACTAGCATCGGGCCTTTGAGCTTTCTCTACCGCTAGACACCATCGGTCCAAAAACCGCTCCACCTGTTCTGGTTCCATTTCAGTAATGGTGAAATGGGAAAAGCGTTGGCTTAATTTAACCTCCCGATAGCCAGCAATCCGGCTAGTAATCACAAACTTGTTATTGGGGAATT
>NZ_JAAHHZ010000122.1:0-18167 GCF_010672005.1 Moorena sp. SIO4A5
AACCTAGTTTTCACCGAGTTATCCATCTCAATACGCTCCTTTGGGTGGGAACTTGGCCTGAATCCTGACCGTGGAAAGGCTCTTACCCCTTTCGCTTCTATGAGCGCCTTCATCGGTCGCCCCTTGATTGTAAACATAGCAAAACTAAGGCTTTCAAGCAACTCCTCCCCGGGATGTGAGGAACGCCTAGAAAGATGGGTGGGAGGTTCAACTCCAATTACTGCGCTTACCACCCCTTACTCAGGCAACAATACATTGCACCTTGACCGTTTAATCCGGGTTTATCCTGTTTTATTACGGTTTAAGAGTATCCCAGCTGATATAGCAGTCGCCAGGGCAGTTAGGAAATGACAAAAGTCTCAAACCTAAGTAAGCGCAAGAGTTTGACTCTCTTGGTGCGCATTCTGATGGTGATTTTTAATCACCAGGGTCGCACCGCTTCTGACTTCTGACTTCTGACTTCTGCTATAGCTGATCGCTGATTGCTGATAGCTTAGAGTTTAAGACTACCAGTATTGACCACAGGTTGTATATTTTGCTCAGCAGTCAAAACCACTAGCAAATTGTTAATCATTGCTGCTTTTGTTTCCTCGTCTAGCTCAATAATTTGGTGATCGTTCAGCCGCTTGATGGACATTTCCACCATGCTCAAGGCACCTTCGATAATTTCTTGACGAGCTGCTATAATAGCTTGAGCTTGCTGACGCCGTAGCATGACTTGGGCAATTTCTGGAGCGTAGGCTAAATAGGAAATACGACTATCAATCACCTCGACACCTGACACCTCCAAGCGAGCCTGTAATTCTTCCTTGAGAGCTGCTGCAATCTCTTCGGGGCTGCCTCTTAGTGACGCTAGGTTTTCTTGATTAGTATCGTAGGGATAGCGACTGGCTAAACCACGGATAGCGGTCTCACTTTGGATGGCAACAAAATCTACATAGGAATTGACGTCAAACGTGGCTTTGGCTGAGTCTACAACTCGCCAGACAACTACCGCAGCAATCTCAATGGGGTTCCCTTTCGCGTCATTTACCTTCAGCTTCTCACTGTTGAAATTACGCACTCGTAGAGAAACCAGTTGCTTGGAGGCGAAAGGGTTAACCCACCAAAAGCCAGAGGTACGGACACTACCAACGTAGCTGCCTAAAAACACTAGCACTCGGGCTTGGTTAGGCTGCACAGTCAGAAAGCCTTTTACGGCAACCAAGGCTACGATCACTAGACCAATACCAAATAAGTTGTTGGTATAGAGAAATAAGTCGTTGATATTGGAAAACCCGACTAGACCTTTACCTAACCACACACCAAAACTAGCGATCGCAATAATCCCTACCAGAGCAGCAAAACCATTAATTTTAAAGGTAGGAATTTCCTGAATACGTTCCATTTGCATGTATCGTTTGTGTATTGCTCTTTGTTGTTTTAGTTAATTGGCTGATAAGTCTATTTTGCTTGGTTTATCGGGGATTTGACAGTACCCGTAGGGGTACTAATGACTAATTTGACGGTAAACCTGAATCATTTGTTGTGCGATCGCATTCCAACTATAGTGCTTTAAAGCATAGTCCTGAGCCTTGACTCCCCGCAGTTGGCATTCATCCTGATTTTGAAGGGCTTCCCGTAACTGTCTAGTCAAAGCCTGAACCTCGCAAGGACTGACCCATCCTGCTTCAGCATCTTTGACGTTTTCCCAAATATGGACTTGGTCAGAAATCACCACTGCTGTCCCAGCCACCATCGCTTCCGCTACCGCAATCCCAAAGTTTTCGTAGTAAGATGGCAGCACAAATACGTCCGCATCCTTTAACAATGCTGCTTTCAAGTCACCGGTCACGAAACCAGTAATGGTAGTATTTGATGATAGAGTTGAAGCCTTGATCTGCTCTATGATACTATTTTCATAACTTGGGTCTTGAGGATTAGTTCCTGCCAAGACAAAGTGAAATTGGAGTCCCTCGTTTAATAGCTTTTCTAGAGCTGGGATAAGTAAATCCAATCCTTTCTTCGGGTCAATACGAGACATAAACAACACTAAGGGCTGGTCATGGGGAATCTTCAATTCAGTACGTGCTCTCCCCTGTTGTTGCTCGAGTTGTTGCTGGATTGGCGGCGTCACTCCTAAGGGAATCACGATATCAGGGGATGCTGTCCCAAAACGTTCCGAAATCTTAGCTTCCTGTGGACTCGTAAAGTGTATACCAGCTGCTCCAGCTAAATTCGGTTTCTCCCACAGTGCGGCATAGATCCGCTTTAGCTGTTGTTTCTTCCGCAAATCCGCTGGGTCAAGGGTACCTAAGGGACGCAATAGGTAGGGTAATCCCTGTTTTCGGGCGATGGTAGCCGCTGCTGTACTGACTGGGGAAAATAAGGCATGGATATGGGCAAGGTCAAATTCTGAGGCGTGTTGCCATAGCCAGCGTAATAAGCCCAGGGAAAATTTATAGCGGCGAAAGGGAGAGCAACGGAAGTATCTGATCTGATAACCATCCTGTTCTACTGGTTGATCCAGGGGTACATCCAAAGGGGGTTGACCAGCATCCCCATTAGAGTTAGTAGTTAGTACTGTAATTTCTACCCCTTGAGATGCCAGAGCCTGAGATAGTCCCTTTACCATTTGACTCGGACCACCATATACCAGGGAAATCGACGGGACGATTTGTAAAATTCGCATGGGATATTTCTTAATACCAAGTTGGGTCAAAGATAGCACTATTCCTAATCAACCTTAGGAGCAATCACGACCTTACGCCATCATTGAGCAACCTTTAGGTAAGCATTCAGCCGTCAGCTAAAAGCTCACGCTACTTGAGGTGCCGTCAGCCTTGTGGCACAGGCTTTGGCCACGCTACGCGAATGGCCACGCTGTGCGAACGACGCTGGGAGGTAACTCAGCATTATTCCAATGCTTACTTGTTGTCTTGATGCAAAGCGCGAGTGGGGGAAACCCCCAAGACCGTAATGGTGCGTTTTCCGTAGGCGAATTAAATTCGCCACGGGTCGCACCTCTGCATCGCTTATTCCAAAGCTGGTATAGCACTACGCATTAAGATTAGGACATTCCTAAACTCCGAAACTTAGTCATAGCTTACTTCTGACTTCTGACTTCTGACTTCTGACTTCTGACTTGCGCGTAGCGCTATAGCTGATAGCTGATAGCTGATAGCTTAAGGATTCCTGTTCCCTATTCGGAAGTTCAACAGTTGTGACGGTTAACCTTCTTCAAGGTCACCAATATCCCGCTTCAGAGGTCGCTTGTAGGTAAAGGTGAAGGTATCGCCACTCTCAATGACCTGGCGGATTTCGCTATACATGGGATAGTCACCCACTCCACTGACACTTGCCCAGCCCCGCGCCCTAGTTAATGCCACAAATAGCTGGTTACGCAAACTGACATCACTCTCTTTCCTGGCAACATTATCAACACCGACCACATACACCATATCCGCTTCATTACCCTTAGCACGGGGCACACGAGATATGGTTACTCCACCATCTTTCCAGAAGCGATCGCGATCAACGTGGGGCCATTGAGGCTTTAGTTCATTCAACTCCAATGCCGTGGGAATATAAATATCAATGTCTTGCTCCATCAAAACAACAGCGACATGATTTTCTAATTCAATTGCTTCGGAAGTGGACCCTAAAACTAGCACTAAGATTTCTTTACTGGCTTTCAGGTCATCATCAACCAGATTATGCATAATCTTATCCGCCAAAGCACTCATTTCTTCCTGACGAGAGCCATAGGTTTCAAAGTCTAATACTGGTGCGCTCCACAATTCAGGAACTGGATTGGGGGAGTTTTCTTTTGGACGATGGATGGTGATTTGTTGACCGGGAATAAAGTTACCTTTGACTTCATAACCAATTTTTTCCCAATCTTCCTTTCTGGTAATTCCAGTTAGCATGCCCTCAGGACGTAGCAACCCCATTCCGAGCCCATGAGCAGCGGTGAGAATTGAGCCAGGAGTGCGGTAGCAGCGCCGCATAACTTCAGATTTTTTAATACCACCGGGGTATTGTGGTCCTTGTGACAAAAGTCGGCTGAGATTTTCACCTAACAGTTCTTTTGTGGTAGGGATTTTTAAGGTGTCTAGGCTTTGAGCTTCGTCATAAGCCCAGATTAAGCGCCGTTGTTCTGGCTGTTCTGGGTTAACGGGTCGTAAGGCTTGATAAGCTAGCCAATAAATTGCTTGTTTGCCCTGGAATTTTAAATAATCTTCAGTAACTAAGTCTTGTCCTTCATCAATTAAAATAGCATCAAAGCAGGGTTCAATGTTGATTTCTTCCGATAGCCGTTTACAAAGTTCTGCTAAACCACGATTGGGCTGTCTTTCCCGAGTATCCCGAGCGGATTTGGGTCTAGCCCCATTTAACTGGCAAATTGTGCTGTATAAACCAGGCTGATCCTTAGCTCCCCAAGCATGAAGCACTCGCAGTTTGTGGTTAGTCTTGTGGTCATACTGGATATCACCATTGCTGAAACGACGCAGCCATCGATCCACTAACCCAATCATTAAGTCGTAGAGGGTGCGACTAAAAAACACTAACCCAATCGTCCAGTCTGGGTGCTTCAAGTGCATATGAGCAGCTTTTTGGCATAGCAGCACTGTTTTTCCTGACCCCGCAATCCCCCGCAGCCGCTGAAACCCAGGAGGGATTTCTTTTCCAATGTGTTCCTGCTGCATATCTAATTCGTAGAGTTGTTGGGAGTAAGCGGCTACAACATTAGCGCGCGTTTTGCCTTCGGTAGAGACTAGGCTACGCAGAGGTTTACGGAAAATAGGTGCTCCGCTGATCACGGCTAAAAGTAACTTCCACTGCTGATCATCTATGTCTTCTCCTGGTATCACTGATTCACTTTCTTGAATACACTCTAGGAAGCCAACTTTACCGAGTTGGTCTTGGAAGATAATGGGAGGACAGTCTGGCAGTTGGTCAAAACCGTGGTGTTGCCATTGTTCTTGAGTAATTAGAGGAAGAGCAATCATCGCCCTACCGGTAACTTTGCGCCAAATAGCAGGTTCGCGATCGCAAAAGGCGAGTATTGCTTTTAACTGATGTTCAGCTTGTTGGTAGGGATGTGCTTCAGTGGTGGAACAGTTTTGGAGTTGCCACTGATCACCATCAATAGTAATGATTTGATCAATGGTGATAGATTGGATTTCAATTACTACTAGACCAAGGTCTTGATCAGCAATTAAAATATCAGGCTCTTTAGAGATTTCCCCTACTTTAGAAAAAATAGGATAGCGCCAGTAGCCAATACAATTGCGTTCTGAAAAAGCACTGCGAGTGGCATCCCACACTCTTTGTTTTCCTGTTTCTTCACTTTCTGTGATCGGTTCAGTGGTAATAAATTTGCGACCCTGATCTGTATCGATAACCGACATTTGGGCTAATTTCCTCTGGTAAGATTTACATCGCTTTTAAGGTGAGGTACACAATTTTAGGGAATAGGGAGTAGGGAGTAGGGAGTAGGGAGTAGGGAATCGGGAATCGGGAATCGGGAATCGGGATAAAATCCTGTGTACCTCATAAGTATGGTAAACGGTAGATTAAATCCGTATTGCTATAGCGCGTTACCATCTCCCCACATCTCCCATACCTCCCACACTTCCCTGTCTTTCCCTACTCCCAGCTCGGAAGCTCCCTCAAACCCAAGACGAAAGTACTTCACCTAATTGAGAACTGCTATACTGCTGAATACAGTCCTAAAGCTAGAGTTCCCAAATTGTCAGCTATGGAATACAGGGTGCAGGGAATTCAAGGGGCGCGGGGAGATGGGGAGATGGGGAGATAGGGAGATTTGGAAAACTCTATTCTGGTAAGGCAAAAGCAAGCTGAAGCGGTTAATCTGCTTCAGTCCTGGATTGATGATGAGGATATTGAAGAGCAACAAGAAACAGGTCAGTACTTGATCCATGCATTGGATCAGGATCGACTCTCGGAGCGTGAGTTATTCCCAATTGAGATGAAGGGTGTAACTTGGTGAGGGGAGCCATAGTGTTGGATGCAGGGCCGGTCGGTCTGATCACCAATCCCAAGCTGTCTCCTGTTCATCGAAAACTACTTCTTCCCGATTCCCGATTCCCGTTCCCCTCCTGGGAGGGGTTAGGGGTGGGTTCCGATTCCCGATTCCCTATCTCCTATTTCCTGCGCACTCTCAACCAAATCAATAAACTCAGCTCGATAACCCTCTAAATCTACCCCTTCGGATTCTTTTGCTAATGTTAATGCTTGGTCAAAACTAGCTTTACCTTTGTAAGGAGAATCTCTTAACACCATACCAAAACTGGCAATGGCAGCGGAAAACTTAAAGTTATCGGAAGCATCGTCTAGCTTGACTGCTTTATCAACCAAGGGATAGGTGAGGAGTTGAGAGGTGTTACCATCAGGTTCTTTGTAACGTAACTTGACCTGCATTAATTCTTTGGAATTGGTTGTTGAAGCAGCATTGGATTGATATTTCAGAGGGTCAATATCTGGTAATTTGACATTAGTTTTCGCTCCCACAGGAATAATTTCATACAGTGCTGTGACCGTATGCCCAGCTCCTAATTCTCCGGCATCTTTAGTATCATCATTAAACTCTTCATCCTTCAGCCGTCGATTTTCATAACCAATCAAACGATAGGCTTGGACTTTGGCAGGATTAAACTCTACTTGAATCTTAACATCTTTGGCAATAGTGAGTAGAGTTGCTCCGATTTCGTTAACCAGGACTTTCTTAGCTTCTAACTCGTTATCAATATAAGCATAATTGCCATTTCCTTTATTAGCAATTTTCTCCATCTTGGAGTCTTGTAAATTACCGGTACCAAATCCTAATACGGTTATGAAAACTCCTTTTTTTCGCTTCTGTTCAATTAGTTTAACTAATTCGGTATCACTGGAAACTCCGACATTAAAGTCTCCGTCGGTTGCGAGAATAACTCGGTTATTTCCTGATTTAATAAAATTATTCTGGGCGAGTTTATAAGCCAGTTTAATTCCTGCTCCCCCAGCAGTAGACCCTCCGGCATTGAGATTCTCAATAGCTGTTAAGATTTTATCTTTCTGGTTGCCTGGAGTAGGAGGTAAAACCACGCCCGCAGCGCCAGCATAGACGACAATACTAACCTGGTCTTCTTCTCTCAATTCATTGACAAGCATCCGAAAGGCATCTTTGAGCAGGGGAAGCTTATTGGGACTATTCATAGAACCGGAGACATCCAGCAAAAAGACAAGATTGCTGGGAGGTAAATCTTCAATGGCCATCTTTTCCCCTTGGATACCAATGTGAACTAATTGGTGAGTGGGATTCCAAGGAGCTTGAGAAATTTCTGTGGTAATCGAGAAAGGGCGATCGCTTTCTGGTTCGGGATAGTCGTAGTTAAAGTAGTTAATTAATTCTTCGATACGGATGGCATCAGTAGGGGGGAGTTGACCGTTATTAAGGAAACGACGAAGATTGCTGTAGGAGGCGGTATCAACATCAATAGCAAAGGTAGAGAGAGGATTATGCTTTACTCTCTTAAAGGCGTTCTCATCAATGGGACTATAGTTTTCTCTGTTGCTGACTTCTGGGATAGCTTGCTCTGGAATTGAGCGACTAGGAACTTGTTTAAAGGCGGCATTTGGGCTATGGGAGAGTGGCCTTGGGGCTCGGGGTTTCAAACCTCTGTTAGAGAAATTCTGAATAACACTATCCGCCGACCTCCCGACCTGGGCTGATTCCATAAGTTCTGATTGGCGCTGTCTTTGGTCACGTTCTACGTCTTGCGCTACAGGTAGATTAGAGCTTTTTTCTGATTCTTGGGCTGAACGCTGATTGTGGCAAGCTGTTGTTAGCTGTGCCAAGATAGCGACCATTCCGGAAAGGAGGAATAGTCTAAGTAATTTGTTCATTTGATTTGCCCTCTGTATTGCTTATTCCTAAGCTAATCGACAACAGAAGGCTGATGGTCTGTGTTGCGCTTTCTGTAACGGTTAATCGGGAATCGGGAATCGGGAATCGGGAATCGGGCATCGGGCATCGGGCATCGGGCATCGGGAATCGGGCATCGGGAATCAGGGAATCGGGCATCGGGAATAGTGATTAATCGTAAGGTGTGCAGTGCCTAGCAATCCTATGGTCAGCCAATGAATCTGGATTAGCCTCTATATTAAATGGTATTTTGCAGGGTAAACGGATCTAATTTTGTTAATTCCTATCTATAATGTTTTTACCATCAAATAAACACTATATGTATAAAATATATTGTCAACTATCGCCATAAGGCCAGGTTTATTGAAAAGTACCCGTGGTTGATTGACAAGATGGGTTTATCCTATGATACTTTTACAGATATAGGAGTGGAAGCAAAGCTTAAGATATCTTATGCTTCCTGATCCAAAGCTACCTGTCCCCTTTCAATAAGAAAACTATGTCTTAAGCTGTACTTCTCTTCCTATCAAATTAGATAAACCATGGCTACTCGCCATAGTTTATACTGATGATGTACTTAACCCTTTTTATAGAACTTTTCTTAATTAGGAGGTACACATCATTTTTTTTGGTTCGCTATTCCCTATATCCTTTTATAGGTTCTGGTGATCCACTTTTCTGGTGATCCGCTATTTCCTGTTGTCTAAAATTCAGGATTATCTACCTCAAATCGTTTAAAACAACTGTTTACAACCACTATATAATCCCTAATTAAGGAAGTTGATCATGTCTACTAAAAGTTCTGCAATCTGGGGATCTTCTTCCTTAGCAATTGCCATTTTTGCCCTATCGTCTTCACCAATTCTGACTCGCATAACAGAACATGATATGGGCCCTTATGGAACAATATTTAATCGGTTTTGGATTGCCAGCCTAGCGTTGGGCCTTGGCAAGGTTATCAAACTACTTTGGGATAAGCACAGCGGACGCTTATCTACTACTGATAACACTGATAACAAGGCTTATACTGTAAAGGATTTTTTCTCCTTATTTCTTGTTGCTAGCTTAGATTCAATTTGCCTAGTGACGTGGGCTTGGTCTCTGACAAAAACAAGTGTTGCTAATTCTAATCTTCTCCACAACACCACTCCTATCTTTGCAGCTGTCGGCGGATGGTTACTGTTAAGCCAATCCTTTAATCGTCGCTTCCTAATCGGCATGATGCTGGCTCTAGGAGGAACGTTCTTAATTGGTTTTAACGATTTTCATATCGATCGAGATACATTGATAGGGGACAGCGTTGCATTACTATCTGCCCTTTTCTATGCGGCTACACTTTTGGTAACAGAGAATCTCCGAGTAAAATTTGACACAAGCACAATTTTACTATGGCTTTATACCTTGGGTGGCCTATTGTTGTTACCATTAACATTGCTATTTGAAGATAGACTATTTCCTGCTTCCTTTTCATCATGGTCTGCTGTTATTGGCCTAGGACTTTGTGGCTCTATAATTGGATTGGGTGCATTATTCTATAGTCTCAAACAATTTTCATCTAGCTTTGTCTCTCTCATCCTATTGCTGGAACCCATGATTGCAGCATTATTTGCCTGGCTAATTTTTGCAGAAAAATTGAGTTGGTTAAATGGCTTGACGTTTATAATCGTATTATCTGGGATTTATCTGGCTCAATCAGATGGAGAATTAGATAATATCGGCTCTACCGAAGCTACTTAATATGTAATAGCAAAGGGAACAGCTAGGGGAGCATGTCAAATTTGTAATTAGGTACATAGATCCCCCCTAACCCCCCTTAAAAAAGGGGGGAATTAGATTGAAAAGTCCCCCTTATTAAGGGGGATAATGGGGGATCTGAATCAGGGATTAACAAAACTGACATGCACCCATCAGCTGGTGGGCAGTGCCTAGCAATTCTATGGTTAGCAAATGAATCTCTGTGAAGCACTGCCCACCCTACTTGCTATTCCTACTGAACCCAGTTAAGATTCATCTTGACACTCCCCGCGCCGAAGCCCCAAACATCCCACACTCCCCACACTACCCACACCTCCCACACTACCCACACCTCCCTCTCTTTCCCTATTCCCTATTCCCTATTCCCTATTCCCGATTCCCGATTCCCGATTCCCGATTCCCGATTCCCGATTCCCGATTCCCGATTCCCTGTTTCCTGTTCCCTAATCTCTGCTTCCAATGCCCGATTTGCCCAATCCCGTGCTTTGATAGCGTCTCGGTAGTTTGGCTGGTAGCGCACTGCTTTATCATAAGCAGCGATCGCTTTTTTATACTGGTTGACTTTAACTAATGCATTGCCTAGGCTATACCAGGCTTGGCTGTAGTCAGGTTTATAGTTAACTGCTTGTTGGTAAGATGCGATCGCATCTTTATATCGTTCCAATTTATAGAAGGTATTGCCTCGACTGTACCAAGCTTGGTAAGGCTTGGATTGTAGTTTAATGGCTTTGTAGTAAGCTTCCAGGGCATCTTCATATCGCTGGACTTGATGGAGTGTCCAACCGCGACTGTACCAGGCTTGATAGGAATTAGGCTGGAGTTTAACGGCTTGCTCAAAGGACCCTAAGGCTTCTTGGTATTTCCGTAATTTATTTAAGGTATTGCCCCAGCTATACCAAGCTTGGTAGAAGTTGGGCTGGAATTGAACAGCTTGCTGATAAGACTTGGCTGCATCTTTATACTTTTGCAAATTGCTCAAGTCATTACCCCGCTGATACCAGGCTTCAGCGGAATTAGGTTTGTAGTCTAAGGCTCGGTCGTAGGATTGTACCGCTGCTTTATATTGACGCAAATTATGTAATGCCCAGCCCCGTCTATACCAAGCTTGGTAAGAATCGGGTTTGAGTTTAAGGGCTTTGTCAAAGGATGCGATCGCATCAAAATAATTCTTGGACTTAACCTGGACATTACCAAGACTAATCCAAGCATCCAAGTCATTGGGCTGGAGTTCCAGGGCGCTATTAAACGCTTTAATTGCTGCGTCATAACGCTTCAACTGCTCCAAGGTTTTACCCCTACCCTTCCAAGCTGCACTATAATCCGGCTCAATTTGAATCGCTTGGTCGTAAGCGTTTAGAGCTTCTTCATAGTACTTTAGTGCAAACAAGGTCTTGCCCTGACCTTGCCAAGCTGGAGCATATTCCCCTCGGATTTCCACAGCTCGATTATAAGCGTTCAGAGCCTGTTCATAGCGCTTCAATTCTAAAAACGTTTCGCCCCGGTTATACCAATCCGTCGCATTAGCTCCCCTGAATGCTTTCACCATAAAAACCGTTGCCGCAAACCCCAATCCAATCACCCCGGTGTACATTAACACTTGGTACCGTTTTAGTCTGAATCGTTGCGGTTTAGGGAGCAGGGGTTGTATAGATGACGCAATTCCCAACACTAAGGTAGCGCCAGTTTTAGTAGTGTTAGTATTTATGTTATTATTACTAGTTTTATTACTAGTTATAGTAGTCAGTGCTTGTAAGGCTAAGGTAGCTGATTGGTAACGCTCTCGGAAATCATAGCACACCATTTTATCTAAACTATCGGCTAATTCAGCACTTACTGATATCTGGTTATGCCAGGTGATTTCCCCTGTATCAGGGTGAAGGGGCAATTGGTGAGGACGTAAACCGGTTAAACCAACAATCCCGATCATCCCGACAGCATAGATATCACTGCTTAATTGCGGGTAACCATTGGCTTGTTCACTCGGTCGATAGCCAGGAGTACCAATAGCAACCGTAAAGCCAGTGTTGCCCCCTTCCAGGATCTGAGTACTCACTTGTTTAACCGCACCGAAGTCAATCAGTACTAATTTGCCATCTGATTTACGCCGAATGATGTTTTGAGGATTGATATCTCGGTGAATAATATGCCGTTGATGAACAAATTCTAAAACTTCCAGGATTTCCTGCAACAGGGAAATCACCTGATGTTCATTGACCTGGGTTCCTGGTACAAGTTCCTGGCTGAGGTCTTCCCCTTCAATCAATTCCTGCACCAGATAGAAGTCTTTATTTTCTTCAAAATACGCAAAAAGCTGGGGAATTTGCTCATTACTTCCCAACTGGTGTAGTATTTTGGCTTCTGTCTCAAACAGTCGCCTAGCGGTCTGCAATGTCAAGGTATCCGTGGCTACTGGCTTGAGCTGCTTAACCACACACTGATTCTCACCAGGCAAGTGTTGGTCTTCAGCTACGAAAGTCTGACCAAATCCACCTTGTCCCAGTTGACGAATAATTTTATAGCGTCCACCGATCGTTTGTCCAAGACCCAAGTTCATCCAAGTTCTATTGCTCCGGGAAATCCTCACCACCTATTCAAGGAGGTAGATCACTAGTGATAGTGCTACCCATGATAATATACAAAATCCTTAAGTGGTGATCAGAACGTTATCGCTACGATAAAATAGGGTGGGCAGTGCCGCCGTTAGATTGATTTGCTTGGGTACACTTGTTTTAGGCACTGCCCACCAAAGGATTAATCACAGAAAATAGTAGGCTGGGCAGTGCCGCCGTGAGATTGATGTGCTTGCGATCGCGTAGCGGCTCGTACCGAGCATCGCGTTTTTAGGCACTGCCCACCAAAGTAGTAGGGTGGGCAGTGCAGCAGTAAGATTGATGTGTTTGGGTACACTTGTTTTAGGCACTGCCCACCAAAGGATTAATCACAGAAAGAGTAGGGTGGGCAGTGCCGCCGTGAGATTGATTTGCTTGGGTACACTTGTTTTAGGCACTGCCCACCAAAGGATGAATCTGGGGGACTGACGCAACGCCCCCTAATCCCCCAATTCTAAGTAAGGTGAAACTTCCTAGTTGACATAGTATGGCAAAGTTTGATAACATTAGTGTTATCAAACTAGCAATAGTTAAAATTTTGCAATGGAAAGTTGAGTTTTACCAATTAGCAAATGGTAGTTCCCCTCCCTTAGATTGGTTCTTTGAACAAGACACTAAGGTACAGGCCAAATTTGCTCGTATATTTAAACTTCTCCAGGAACATGGTATTTCTTTAGGAATGCCCCATGTGCGTCCCATAAAAAACTCGAAGCTATTTGAAATTCGTGTAGAACAGAAAACAAATATTTATAGAATTTTTTATTTTGCTTATACAGGTAGGCGTTTCATTTTACTGCATGGTTTTCAGAAAAAGACTCAGAAAACACCAGCCAAAGAAATTGAAATTGCCGAATCTCGTAGAGCGGAATTTTTAGCACAGGAAAATAATTAATTGAGCAATCGGCAAAGTAAGTGCCAAAATAGGAGGAAGAAAAAATGAGTGCAAAGACAATTAAGTGGGATGATGTTCGATCGCAAGTTCTAGCAAATCCAGAAGTTAAAGCCGAGTATGAAGCTCTAGAATTTGAGTTTAATATTGCTAGTCAGGTTATTGCCATCAGAGCTGCTACTGGTCTAACTCAACGAGAATTTGCTCAGCGCTTAGGTATGAAGCAATCTCAATTAGCAAGAATTGAATCGGGAAAACAAGTTCCCAAATTGCAAACCCTTGCCAAATTAGCAGCTAGTGCTGGTTATGCTATGGAACTTAAATTTACTCCCCTGGTTAAACCTTGATCCCATTAACTGAACCCTGATTACTGAAATTCGATAACACGCGATCGCTTTCCCTTTCATTGTTGCTGAATCAAGGCATGAAGATAAAGTGGTGCGTTACTAGAGGGTTTTTCCCAAGACTTGATAGGAGGAAGTCAGAGCGAGTCCGTCCCTAATGCACCCTAAGCAACTGAGAAGGTGCGAACCCAGGTGACCAAATTCCCAATTCCCGATCATTGGTGACAAATTGCATTCATTCTTAATTTGTCACCAATAAACCTACATCGATAACTACATCATCATGAACCGAAAGCATCAACTTGAAACCTTTGTGAATACAGCGTGGGATACGCAACAGATAGGAAGGCACGGCAGCGCTTGAACAGGCATTGATTCAAAGGTGGAAATCGCCGTTTAATAAGGAGTATTGGAAGTGGTGGGGTAAACCATTAGGATAATTTGTTATAATATAGGGGTGTATTTGGTAATGTCATGATAGATTCCTTATAATTTATGAGGCTTCTATTGCCAACCTAAATAATGGATTGCCAAGGGATCAACAGTAGAGCTAAGGAATTATTTAGTATTTTGGCTTGGCAAATATTGACTGCTGAAGATATGAATAGTATTCGGGGGACTGATTCAATGTCTGTAGCTAATCAATTCAATAACCTTTGCAACAATTTAAAGGTTCCACAGAGTACTCGCAGCACAATTTCAGACCGTTATGAACGGATAACTCAAAGGCTAAATCTAGACTTTTGGAAAATTAATTATCAAGTAAAACATAGTATTTATGTAGGATCTTATGGTAGAGGAACAGCCGTTAAAGGTTTTAGCGATTTAGACATTATATTTATTTTGCCTCCTGATTTATATCGTCAATATAATAGTTACCAATCTAATGGTCAATCAGCACTTTTACAATCCGTAAAAAAATCATTACAAGCCACCTATTCTAGAACCGATATAGGTGGAGATGGACAAGTAGTAGTAATTCAATTCACAGATGGGATAAAATTTGAAGTTGTTCCTGCTTTTGAATGTAAGGACAGTAGTTTTCGTTATCCAGATTCTAATAATGGAGGAAGTTGGAAAAATACTAATCCTAGACCAGAAATTAAAACTATTAAAGAGAATGATAAATTAATGAATGGAAACTTGATTAACTTATGTAGAATGGCAAGAGCATGGAAAAAAGAATGGAATGTCCCAATGGGAGGGCTTTTAATTGATACTTTAGCTAATAATTTCTTGAGAAGTTTGCAATATAAATATCAATCTTATATTTTCTATGACTTGATGAGTAGAGATTTTTTAAAATATTTATCAAATCAAACTCAAACTCAAAAATACTGGTCTGCTGTGGGTAGTAATCAACATATTTACAGAAAAGGAAAGTTTGAGTACAAGGCTAAACAGTGCTATCTAATTACATTAGAAGCCATAAAATATCAATTAAAGAATAGGAATTATTCTGCAATACAAAAATGGAGAGAAATTTATGGAACATCATTCCCAGAATGAATATTCTAATGCAGTTAAGATTTTAGAGTCTCAAATTCGTGAATGTTTTGGGCGTGTTGTTTGGACTCAAAAAATTCATTAAAAATGCTCGAATCTTTATAAAGATAACCTAGATAGACTAAAAATAAGTGAAATTATCTTATCTGCTTTAGTTACGACAAGTTTGTTGATCAGTATTTTTCAAAATCATGATATGGGTACTATTGTTGCTGCTATATTATCAACAATTTTATTGGTTATTCAAATTTATACAAAAGATTATGATCTACAAAAATCTTCAAAAGACCATGCAGTAGCTGCTCACCAACTCTGGAATATCCGAGAACTATATATTTCATTACTAGCAGATATAAAGTCAGGAATTATCAAAGTTGATGATATTAAGACTCAACGAGATGAATTACAACAACAATTAAACCTGATTTACAAAAATGCACCCAGAACAAATGCAAAAGCATATATCCAAGCTGGAAAGGCTCTCAATCAAAATGGAAAAATTAATCAAGGAGAAGAAATGACTTTATCAGATGAATAAATAGATCGTTTTTTACCTACTGATCTACATAAAAAAAACTAATATAATTCAATATTTATACTTTCACAAACTAATTGAATAGAGTCATAAACTTAACTCTCAACCATCATCTGTTCTCCGACAACAATCGTGCCAAATCATCAAGCTTGTTAGCATCCGGATGATAATCACAGGCTTTCTCCCAAGTTTTCCCATAAGTTGATGTAGGGTGGGCAGTGCGGCAGTTTTCAACTAAAAACTGCAATACAATCGAATCGGCGGCATTGATCATAAAAGGAAAACCAAGATATGAAAGCCATAGGATATAATCAGCCTGGACCAATCACTGCACCAGACGCGCTGATCGAATTTGAAACCGAAACACCGGAATTAGGGGCACATGACCTGTTGGTGGAGGTTCGGGGAATTTCGGTCAATCCTGTGGACGTGAAAGTGCGCGCCAAGATGGCACCGGAAAAGGGTACCAAGATCATTGGCTATGATGCGGCAGGTGTTGTTCGAGAAGTTGGCAGCGATGTCAGTAAATTTAAAGTAGGTGATGAAGTCTATTATGCCGGTGATATCACTCGACCGGGCACCAACTCCGAGCTCCATGCCGTTGATGAGCGGATTGTCGGGAAAAAGCCGAAATCCCTGGGTTTTGCGGAAGCAGCGGGTTTTCCACTGACCTCCATTACTGCTTGGGAAATCCTGTTCGACTGCCTCGGGGTCTTTGAATGAATATTCGTAGAGTGGGCAGGATGCCCGCACCAAAAGATCCCCGAACAGGCAAAATGAATGGCGTTGCTGATTCTGGGTATGGTTTCGCCCCCCTAGCCCCCCAGCGAGCAATCCCTCGCTCGGGGGATTTAGGGGGCTTTAATAAAACCAGATGATCGCGGATTCATTCCTTAATTCAGCAACGCCAAAATTGATACTGCTGGCCAAACATTTCTTAACACGCTGAAAGCCTTGATATTCCCTGTAATAGTCGAAAAAATTTTTATAGTTTTGTAACGTAATCAACGGCAGAATCAGTGTTTTGGATGTTAACTTATATTTCGCCAGAAACATCCGACAATGTGGAACTTTATTTGCTGCATAGAGGTCTATTGGTTTGTGACATGAGACATAAAAATTTTTTCCCTACCTAGTCAGGAGTAAGTCCATGAATCGGAAGCAATTCTTGAGGGTTGTTTATGTCGGCTTGGCAACGATAATTCCTTTGGGGATAATCAATAGTAACTCAGTTATGGGGCAAAGAGGAATAAACTTAAGTACATTGCGCAGCACAAGTTTGTCTAAGCACAATACTTATCGGAGCACCCATCATAGTCCTAATATGACCCTGAGTAGTTCTCTCAACAACAGTGCTCAAAGCTGGGCGAATCATCTGGCAAGCAATGGCATTTTCCAACACAGTAAAACCAATGTGGGAGAAAATCTCTTTGTCTCCTATACCACAGCATCGTCTGTAGACACAGCTACCCTAGGGAACCAAGCAGTGACTAACTGGTACCAAGAGGTTTCTGACTATGACTATGCCAATCCAGGGTTTTCTGGAAAGACCGGGCATTTTACTCAGGTGGTATGGAAGAATAGTACCCAATTAGGGTGTGGTGCAGCCCAGGGCGTCAAAACTATTCAAGGTAGACAATATAACGCCTTCTATGTCGTCTGCCAATATGGGCCTGCGGGTAATGTGCTTGGGCAGTTTCCTAATAACGTTATGGCACCTTAGCTTACGGTGACCGTCCCACTATTTTTGCTTAAGCTATCAGCTATCAGTCCTCAGCTGACCGCTGAATCCTGACGGCTGATAGCTTAGATTTACCCTGCTTGAGATTTAGTCAATAATTTCAGAATTTCTACAATCTCCCCCTGTCGGTTAGACAGTTGTTCCTGTCGCTGAGAGAGTTGTTCTTGTCGCTCATCTAAGTTCTCCATTATGCCATACATTCGGGATTGACTTTGAGCTAAATTAGACTGAGAGTTTGCTAAATCGGCCATCACAGAATACAGTCGAGAGCGATCGCGTTTCAATTCACTGACAGTATCGGTTAGAGCGTCGATAGCACGAGCATTAGAATCGGTTCTTTGACGAAGCTCTTCGAGCTGTTGGCTGATCCGTTCAATCTGTTGGTCGATGCGCTCAATAGCAGTTAGTAAACGGTTAAAACGGGTATCAAACTGGTCTGAATTTGTCATTTACTGCAATAGTGTTTAGTGTTTTTTCAAGAGCTATCAGCAGTCAGCGGTCAGCGGTCAGCGGTCAGCTTATTTTCTTCAAAAGCACCAATTGCGCTACGGGCACGCTGCGCGAACAGTAGCACCATCTGTAGGCCATAGGCTGATAGCTGATAGCTGATTACTGATAGCTAAATGCTTAGGCTAGTGGTTCGCGCATCTTAATTAGATTTAGTCAATAACTTCAGAATTTATACAATCTCACCCTGTCGGTTAGACAGTTGCTCCTGTCCCTGAGAAAGTTGTTCCTGTCGCTCATCTAAATTTTCCATCACGCCATACATTCGGGATTGACTGTCCGCTAAATTAGCCTGAGATTGAAATAAATTAGACTGAGATTGTGCTAAATTAGCCATCACAGAATACAGTTGAGAGCGATCCCGTTTGAACT
>NZ_JAAHHZ010000123.1:0-18038 GCF_010672005.1 Moorena sp. SIO4A5
TTTTACCGTTGCTAGGGTGCCTACTGGCATAAACCTGGGAGTTTCCACCACACCATGGGGGGTCACAAACACCCCAGCTCTTGCTTTAGTGTGGCTACAGGAAGCCTGACATTGAAATGAAAAATTAATTTTCTGTTGATTCAAGTTGATCTAGGTCTTGAAATATCGTTAACTAGACGATAGCGTCTAATTCAGTTAACCCAGGTGAAACTCTTGCGTCTTTGATATTGTGTATTCGATGCATCCAACTTGAAGCAAGCCAATACTTATACCCTTGAATTTCATTTATCAACCTGTAACCTGTAACCTATAACCTATAACCTTCTAACCTTCTAACCTTCTAACCTAAAAAGGACAATCTCCATCATCATCAATTTGCACATCCCATTTCGCGCTTAGAACCTGTGTGACCATAGCTTCAAGGGCTTCTGCCTGAAGTTGCTCAACACACTCTTGTTGTAAGGGATTCAACAGGGGAATTAGCCGCAACTGACGATTTTCGCTAATTAGGTCAAAGTAAGCTTCTTGCTCTGGAGACTGACTCAGTTGTAAATAGTCAAAACTATGGACATTGATGTAAAGTGTCCGATTGGCAATCAGGGTAGAGCAATGGGGATCAGCAAATACTTCCTGAACTAACCCTTCCCCCTGGTTTTTTAGTTGACCATCGAGAGTGTGGATGTAACGGACGCAACCTAAATCACCAAGCAAGCGTTTCATATCTCGCTTGTTGATGATAATGCCAGTTTCAATGATGCAAGGAGCTGGGAGTTGGTGTCTAGATTGGTGGTGACTCATGGATAAAAGCCTATAATGCTTTTCAGGGCTGATATTGACATGCAACTGGTTAATTTAATTGATTGGCGAGGCAACCCTAAAGGTTAAACCAATTGATGAGAACACAGCTACGGCAACGGGTTAAAACCAACAATAAAGGTTAATGGTGTTAGGTTTTGGGTTAATGGTTATCGGACTTTATACCTAATCTAAGCATGCTTAATTGTTAATACAAGGGTATAAGCATGTAAGCGTGCGGCGTTGCGCAGCAACAGATAATTCCAATAGATGCAGGGAATAATCGCGTGTTAGGTGTTTATCTTTAAATAGTTCACAGTCAACTAGTCAAATCTAGACAACTAGATTACTCCTTATTGAGTAAACACCAACAGCTTATACCCCAAATGGGATAAACCCATTGCCAACTACTTTTCGACCAAGGAATGTTGATTGAGCCGTTTTGGTCGGCACGAACTAACTAGATTAGCAGCCCGTTGCTGTTGAGACCTAAGCCATAGGGTGAGGTAACTTGCTGCTTATAACAACAGCTTATGACACAATACTATCTCAATCTTTCGATGGTGCTCAAAGGAAAATTCAATAAATTTCAGTAACACCAGTTACCCATGAAGTATTTCACTGGACAACAATTTAGGCAATGGGGACGTCAACTTTTCCGTTCATTGAGTAGTGCTGTAACTTTTTATACTATTATCCCCCTACCAGCTAGCTGGGGAATGGAGTTTCGGGGCATTGCCCGTTGGGCACCGATCATCGGATTGCTGATTGGGGGAATACTGATAATATTAGACATCTTATTGCAACAGTTGGGGATGCCAGCACTTACTCGCTCTGTTGCAGTTGTGGTCAGCTGGCTTGCCCTGACTGGAGGATTACACTTAGATGGGGTGATAGACACAGCTGATGGTTTAGCAGTTCCAGATCCCCAGCGCCGTTTAGATGTAATGGCAGATAGTGCTACAGGAGCCTTTGGGGCAATGGCAGCCTGTACTCTATTACTGATCAAAACCGCTGCCCTAACTGATATCGGGGCTTATCGGTGGGCAGCTTTGATGGGAGCAGCTGCTTGGGGACGCTGGGGACAAGTAGTAGCGATCGCATTTTATCCCTATCTCAAACCCACCGGTAAAGGGGCATTTCACAAACCATGGATACGTATTCCCCAAGATATTCTCTTGGGATTATTCGTTGTCTTAAGTTTATCTCTAGTGCCAGTGTTGCTAGATCCCACAAATACTTGGTTATCCTTAACCATGGCCATCGGAGGATGTGCGATCGCTCTACTGACTGGCGGCTGGTTTCACCGCCAGCTGGGGGGACATACTGGAGACACTTACGGAGCAGTGGTGGAATGGACAGAAGCCCTGTTTCTGTGCTTACTGACCCTGATCCTTAACTAATTACTTTTACTAATTCTTTGTCAAAGACGACCTGTTAGTTTATCGAGTACTTACCGACTCGACCACTAACCCCCTAAATTGGTTTAAGTCTGGTTATCTTTAATCTGAACTTGCCACCGCCGGTTGAGCCAAAGGCACGCACCCTGATAATGTACTCATCTGTCTCAGTGATGCGAGCAAATAACAAGGAGTTAGTACTGCCATCGGGTCCATCATCATTTTCCGCTACCATAGAACCGTCAGAAGCGATCACAGAGATCATCGTGTCAAAGTTGTCTGAGATCAGGTCAATGGCAACTTGGTCTCCCGCATCAAGAGTTACTACATAGTCTCGGGCAAAGCCACCATCCCCGATCGGAATATCTTTCTGAGTCAGGGTGTCAACAATTTCTTTGCTATGAGAAATCGGCTGCGGATTGTACAGGTTTTGTGCTCTGACTACCGGTGCAGTTACGCTCGTTGCCAACAACGTTGCTGCCACAGGCATAACCCAGCTAAACCAAGCAGCAAAAGCTTTACTCATTTAAATATATCTTTACGTTAGTAACATTTCTAACACTGTACCCTAAGCCCCTTAAAAAAGGAGGGTCGTGTCGAGTATGGGTCTAAAACAGACCCAGGCTATCCCCTGACGATACAACTAGGTTACTTTACTACTGACGGGATGTCTCACCGCCAAATTTATGATATTTTCCGTACTTTACTCTAGTTATTTTAGCGAATGCGATCGCTATTGCCACCTCACTTCGACATCACCAACTTTATCCAAGAATTAAAACCTTCGAGTCAGGTCTCCTCTCTCCTCAAAAAAACCGCCAATTTCTGACATCAAACTGAGGGTATTTAACTCAATAGTTACTTCGGAAGAGATTTTTTTAACTAGACCTTGTCAATGATTAATTTATCCTATATAATAGTGATATAGGAAGAGTTAAAACAAAAGAGAAAAATGAACAAGTGTGTTTGTACTACCGAAGCAGCATCTCTCTTAGGTATTTCTTCTCGGCGATTGCGCCAACTTCTAGAGAAGGGTCGGGTTCGGGGTGCCTATAAAAGCGGGAAATTCTGGATTATTCCCTTGTTTAACAATCTCCCGCAAATCACCAAGGGCACTAGAGGACCAAAAGGGAAATGGCGCACTAATCGTGCTCCGGCTATAGCTAAGATCAATGTCAACCGCAATAACATTGGCTCGAATATCCACAAAAGCCCCGAAGAACGGAAGCCAGTGATTTCCGTAAAACGCAGCGGCAACAATATATACGGCAACCAAGTAGAAATCCTTGGTCCGTGTCGGATTGTCTATAATCCCGATAACCCACTATCTTGTGGAGCTCGTCTATGGATCGAGACTTTCAGTGATGTCCACTTCATTGGTGGCAGTTTCCCGGCCACTAGCTAATGGTGGATTTTGGAGCGTCCGCTCACCATAGCGCAATAATCGTTGGATCGTTTCCAGACGGTTGTCCCATACCTGAACTTGATACGGTTGCTCAACCGATTGTCCAAACATCCACGTTTGAAAGCGAGTACGGAAGGATGACATGGACAATTGTGCTGATAGCAAGCTCATCATGGATGGCTTGTCGGCTAGTCGATTCAGCAACAGGGAGAGGGTATCGGCTTGTTGTCCCCAGTCTGAAAGGTCTGGTTCCCCAATTACTATTTGATTATTTGCTAACATAAAACTCCATTCCTGTTGCAGAGCCTGATAACGTTCTGCTGCAGCTAGGAACGGTTGACGGTAAGGTACTTGTACTTCAGTGGTAGGCTCTTGTTGTCCTTGAGTGCGAGTCAAGATGCCCCTGAGATTATCATTGAGATTTTCTACTGCAAATAGGGCATAGCCAGGAGCTGGTAAATCTCGCAGCAGTTGAATTTGGTCAACAGCTACAATATCGGGCAAATTCAATAGGCGAATTCCTGGCAAAACTAAGGCTGAGCTTAGGGAGGATTTAGTTAGCCATGGCTGGGCTAATTTTTGTAACTCTTCCGTTTCCAACGCATAAGTCATCGGTACCATCAGGTCAATCTCACCCCGAGACGCCCAATCTTCCCAGTTTTGTTGGATTTTTTGCAATCGGTCTTCCCTAGGCATGGGAAATACAGCAGCAGAGATAATCAACTCGGGACGTTTCTGCCGCAGCATTTGTGACACTGACTTGACTAAAGTGTCGATTTGCTCTATACGAAAATCTGTCCACTGTCGCCATAAGTTCTGATTCTTTGGGTCAATCTCAATGGGGTCAACACCGGTCAATTCCTGGAACTGTTCACGGGCGGCCTTACCATAGCCAAAGGTATGACCAGCTTTGGGGTCTTGAAACGGGTAGCGAATATAGTCGAGCTGAATCCCATCCACTTCATAGTTGCTGGCTATCTCTTCCAATAGCTTGGTTAGATAATCCCGCACTTCCGGATTAGCGGGGTCAAGAAAAGCCTTTCTAGTTCTCTTGTGAAACACACGTTTTTCGTTATCCAAGATTGCCCAGTCTGGATTCTTGGATAGCACTGGTCCGAGATAGTCTGCTGGTTGATCCAAAACCGCATTGTGCCGCTGGTTAGCTGCAGCAAACATCCAAACCCAAGCGTGCAATTCCATCCCTCGCTCATGGGCTAACTTCACTGCTGCTTTTAGGGGATCCCATCCCTCAACCAGGGGATTTTGCTCTGGTGCGATCGCACTCGGGTAAATCGTATAACTAGCGTTAACCGTTTCAAAAAAGATGGTGTGAAAACCAGCTGTAGCCAATTTGTCAAAAATCTTAGCTAAATCTTTTTCAGACTTCGCTTTAACAATAGTACCCCGGTCTAGCCAAATTGCTCGAATCTCTGACTGGGCTAGTTTACGATCAGTTGGGTAGTTTTCCCATAGGGTATTTCGTGCTGTCATCCACAGCTGACTTGCCTTTTGATACTCTCTGCGAGCCACTGCTCGACGGAAATTTTCCAAACCCACTCTGGCCTGATGCAATGCCTCAATAGCTGAGTCAGTAGCTGAGTTAGTTTTATCCGTTGTTTCCTCGGAGGTTTCCTCGGAAGTTTCCGACACTTGCTTAGCACCAGCAGTGACAAATTGTTCGATAGCAGCACCTGTAGATAAATTCAGATTACTGTTAGCTGCATCGGCTCTTAGCAAAGCACTTTCAAACCGACCAATCAGATTTTCTAACTCCATCTCCATTGCAGTAGCTTGCTTTAGGGTTCGAATTCGTCTTCTATATCGCGGTGGTGGGGCTTTTGCTGGCTTGGGTGACGGAGCTAATCGGGAATTAGTAGGCTTGGCTGAAGCATCTGTGTTATTGCCAGACTCTGCATCTTCTGTTTCCACCTGTTTCTGGGCAATAGTGGTGTCGATATCCCGACAATGTTGTGGAGAGTGATCAGAGGATTCAGACGATGTAGATGAATTAGTGATGAGTTGGACATCAGTGAGATTGACATCAGTGACTTGGACATCATAGCGACCAAGAGCCGCTCGTAACCAAGCACTATCGACCTCCGCCGGAGCTACCCGATCGATACCCCAGCGCCAACCAAAAAACGTAGCATTATTAGAGGTTACTACAGCAGGGGGCTTGTCAACCTGACTCCAGACTGCAACAGTAGTGGAATTAAGATCAGCAGGAATAAGAGTGCCCCCCTGGATGATACCTGTAATTCCAGTATCCTGCACCCATGTTTGGTTACTGTCTGGGGAAGGATGGAGGATAGAGGGTTGGGTCATCGCAAACCCCCAATAGGCACCCAAAAGCTCACGCAATTGTTTGCGGATGTCAGGTTTGGAAAGTAACCCAGTAGGACCGCTAACAATAACTTTTCCTCCTTGTGCGATCCATTCCTGTAACGCTTGGAATTGTTTGGGGTGGAGGAACTCGACATTGGGCAAAAATAGCAAGTTAGTGTTCTCGAAGTCAGAGGCTTTCTTAACGTCAGTCAAGTCAACAATACAGTAGTTAACTCCAATTGAATGTAAGCGTTCGGTAATTCCAGACCAATGCCCTTGATTATCCAGACTCTTAACTACTCCCAGTTGCACCGTTTCAGCTCTAGCAGCTGGTAACCATGGTAGAGAATTGAGCAAAAGCCCAATCAAGGTACTAACTACAATAGTCTTGGGCTCGATAGGATTAGATTTGACTCTGGTTAAATCTCCGATCAAGGGGGTTAGCTGCTTGGACAAAGAGCACTGCCAATTGGAACTACTATCGCTACTCCTGAACACCGTTCACTCCTTAAAATTAGTTATCAAAATCTTAACCTCTGTTGGTAATTAACAAGGTTAGCGAGAAGTGCGGATTTAGATCACACAGATGGTGGCAGGTATTGGTTCAATTGTAGTTTATGACTGGTATAACCCATACGGGATATCATCTCAGCTAATTCTAGCCGAGATGAAGGGAATAGTTTTACCATCAATGATTACTTTTCTTTAGTTGATGATTCACATAACTACGAAGAACGTTATTAATTGATGATTGATAGCCTTTTCCTTGACTTTTAAACCAGTCTATGATGTCACTATCTAAGCGAATAGAAATCGCTTTTTTAGTAATTGGTTTAACCATTTTGGCATTTTCCCAAAAATGATCGTCTAACTCAGGTATATCTGAAGTATCAATTTCAGAGTCAGGAATATTTTTGATTTCTTCAAGTCGTTTGGGCGAGATACTCATAATACTTTCTCTTTTCCTTAGGGGTAGCTTTTCGAGCAGAAATTAATCGAATTTTACTGTTTCTTTCGGTGTGGGCTACGGTGACAATGACAACGCCTTGTATGGCACCGATGCTGATTTCTCTGATTTCATCATAATCGTATCGTTCATCAATTGAAGTAAAAACGATTCCAAAGAATATTTCCTGTGCTTCTTCAAAGCTGATGCCATGTTTTCGCTGATTTTGTCGGTTTTTGTTTTCGTCCCATTCAAATTCCATTAAATTGTATATACGTTTTGTATATACAATAACTTTAACATAAAATTTAGTTTTTTTCTATCCTACTTTCCGGGAAATGGTATATGGACGCGATCGCATTCTAGGGTAAGCGCAAGAAAACATTGCCCATAGTCTGCATTGGCTAGATATGCTGATTGCTGATTGCTGATTGCTTACCTAGGGAGTAGGAGTATGAAGTAAGGTGAAGAAAATTGGATGGCTCTGATAATTATTAAAAACGCTATAATTACTGATAAGGAAATATATAGCGTTTGTGTTTGAGATGTAAATCTTTATGGTTTTTTTTCTTGGAAAATAAAACTCCGAATCTCTTTCCCCTTTTGCCTCTTTCAGCAATTCCTGTGTTTACAACCCAGATCCAAACGCTATAAACCCTACCGAAATTAATATCCTGGATAGGTTGGGTATCTCCCATGAAAACTAATAAGCATCGGTCAGTGTGTGGGAAATTAAAGCAGCAGTTAAATAACAGAGTTAAACGCTGGTTTAATTCCCCTAAAAATGGTCATAGCAGCACCACACAACCAATAGCTGTTAATGTGGCAGAGCCTTATGCTCCCTACAAACCTCCCTCAACTACTCAGCCACCTAACCACAGCAACGGCGTAGGTAATAATACCTGGCTCCCTGGTTATCGGCTACAAAACGGTAAGTACACTATCGAAAAAAAACTAGGAGAAGGTGGGCTGGGTATTACCTATTTAGCCCGAAATAATAAAACAGGCGATCGCATTGTTATCAAAACTATCGGTAATGATGCACTCCGCCAAAATAATTTATTAGAATATTGGAAAATTTTCGCCAACGAAGCGGTAAAGTTAGCCCAATGTAGCTGTGGGAATCCTCATCTAGTTAGCTTATGTGAAGAAATCATCCGAGAAGGTGAATTGCCTTGCCTAATCATGGAATACATCGAGGGGGAAACCTTGTCGGCTCTGGTGAAACGGCAGGGTGTGCTTTCGGAAGAGAAAGCCTTGCTTTACATCCAGCAAATTGGTAGCGCCCTGTGGGACATTCATCAGCAAGGGTTGCTCCATCGGGATGTTAAACCCAATAACATCATGGTTCGGAACGATGGTTCTGGTGCGGTGTTGATTGATTTGGGTATTGCTACTAAGTTTGTCCCTGGGGTTACCCAAACTCATCTGTGTGGGCGGACTCCAGGCTATGCTCCTCTGGAACAATATGAGTGGCGGTCGCAACAGGGTCCCTACACTGATGTTTATGCTTTGGCCGCTACCTTGTATGTGCTCTTAACTGGAAAGAAACCAGTATCAGCTGATGACCGGATTGAGGGAGCTGTATTACCACCACCAAAGGATTTGAATCCCAAGATTAGCGATCGCATAAATCAAGCCATTCTCCATGGTATGAATTTGGTGGCTAGGGATCGGCCTCAGTCTATACCAGAATTTTTAAACTTACTGGATATTGAATTACCAAATAATAATAGCACAAATAGCACCAATAATCAACCACAGACAATAGCTCAAGTTGGAGACTTTTATATAGAACGTCCCCAAGATGCTGAGTGTTATCAAAAGATTTCACAACCAGGAGCGCTAATTCGGATTAAAGCACCGAAGCTGATGGGTAAAACCTTACTCAGTCATCGGATTCTTGATTATGCTAAGTCTAGGTATTATCGCACGGTTTATTTGAATCTTAATGAGTTACCTTGCCATGATTTGGATATATTTTTACAGTCTTTTTGTGTGCGGGTTGCTCAAAAATTGAAATTGCCCAATCAGTTGCAAAATTATTGGGAAGATAATTTTTTCACCAGTGAAGTAAAGTGTAGCACCTACTTTGAAGAGTATTTGTTGGTTTCTTCAGAGAGTCCTTTGGTTTTATGTCTCGATAACCTAGAGCGAGTTTTTCCTCATCAACACGTTGCTGAAGGGTTTCTTACGTTGCTGCGGAGTTGGCATGAAAATGGCCAGTTTTATGATATTTGGAAAAGACTACGGTTGATAGTGGTTTATGCTACGGAAGTTTATATTGACTTGGCTATCAATAAATCGCCTTTTAATGTAGGATATCCTATAGATTTAACTGATTTTACTTTGAATCAGGTTCAGGATTTGGCGAAATTTTATGGCTTAAATTTATCAGTTAATTTACTACATGAATTAATGAGTATGGTAGGAGGACATCCTTATTTATTACAGTTAGCTTTCTCTACTCTTAGCAAAAATCCCAACATCACCATCGAGCATCTTTTAGAAACAGCCCCGACAGAATCAGGGATTTATCGCCATCATTTGCGAGAGCTTTTAAATAATCTCATGCTCCATCCCAATTTACTAAACGCTTTCAAAAAATTACTGACAACTACTCAAGCAGTGCGCCTGGATTATAAGGTAACCTATCTGTTAGAAAGTCTGGGATTAGTCAGAGCAATCGGTAATGATTGTATTCCGAGATATAATTTGTATCGTGAGTATTTTAGTAACAGACTTTTGTAGTTAGGGAGCAGGGAGCAGGGAGCAGGGAGCAGGTAAGAGGAACCCACCCCTAACCCCTCCCAGGAGGGGAAGGCAAGAGGCAATAGGTAAAAAATCCTGTGTACCTCATAGCTATAATAAACGCTATAAAACCAAATACTACTCGAATATCTTCACTACTGTTCCCGATTCCCGATTCCCGATTCCCGATTCCCGATTCCCGATTCCCGATTCCCGATTCCCGATTCCCTACTCCCTACTCCCTACTCCCTACTCCCTACTCCCTTTCCTACCATGACCAACCAACCAACAATCTATCAAGTTGGGGGAAGTTTACCTAACGATGCTGCTACTTATGCAGTCAGAAAAGCTGATACGGAAATTTTTGATGCTTTGATGGCTGGGGAATTTTGTTATGTGCTCAACTCGCGACAGATGGGTAAGTCTAGTTTGCGGGTAAAAACGATGCAAAGACTAATAGATGTGGGAGTAGCTTGTGCTTCTGTTGATGTTACCCAAATTGGCAATTACGTAACGTCAGAGCAATGGTATGCCAGCTTAATTAAGAGTTTGGTAAATAGTTTTAAGCTCTCAGATAAATTCCAGGTTTTACCTTGGTTACGAGAGCGTCAGCAACTCTCGCCAGTCATGTGGTTGGGTGAGTTTATTGAAGAGGTGCTGTTGTCAGAGATTCCAGACAATATTGTTATCTTTCTGGATGAAATTGATAGTATTATTAAGGTAGAGTTTAAAGATGATTTCTTTGCCTTTATTCGCAGTTGTTATAACCAAAGAGCCGAAAAACCAGTCTACAATCGGCTGAGTTTTTGTTTGCTGGGAGTAGCAACTCCAGCGGATTTGATTCAGGATAAACAGCGCACTCCCTTTAATATTGGTCGGGATATTGAACTGACTGGCTTTACCTTTGAAGAAGCGAAAACACCACTGCTCCCTGGTTTGGTAGGTAAAGTGGATAATCCGGAACAGGTGTTAGCTGAGATATTGCACTGGACGGGGGGACAACCGTTTCTGACCCAGAAGTTGTGTAAGTTAATGGTGGAGCATTCTCAAGCTTCCCCCTTATTAAGGGGGACGGGAGGGGGATCTATCGATAACACTCCGGAATTGGGATCCCCCCTAACCCCCCTTAACAAGGGGGGAACTGGAGTTGAGGGGACTGGAGTTGAGGGCACTTCTGGAGGCGAATCGAACCATGCTCTGGCTTCCCCCTTATTAAGGGGGACGGGAGGGGGATCTATCGATAGCACTTCGGGATTGGGATCCCCCCTAACCCCCCTTAACAAGGGGGGAACTGGAGTTGGAGAAACTTCTGGAGGGGAATCGAACCTTAGCAAGGGGGGAACTGGAGTTGCACAGGTCGCCCGTACCCAGATTATTGATAATTGGGTATCTCAGGATAAACCAGAGCACTTGAAGACCATACGCGATCGCATTCTCAGAAATGAGCAACGGGCGAGTAGGCTATTGGGATTGTATCAGCACGTATTATATCAGGGTTATATTGCCGCTGATGGCAGTGAAGAAAAGACGGAATTAAGGCTATCGGGGTTGGTAGTGGAGCGGGATGGCTGTTTGAGGGTTAACAACCGGATTTATGGCAGTGTTTTTGATGGCGATTGGGTTAAGCAAGAATTGGCTAGACTGCGTCCCTATTCTGAAGCGTTTACCGCTTGGGTTGAGTCTGGGTGTCAGGAGGAATCGCATTTGTTGCGGGGGGTGGCGTTAGAGAATGCTCAAGCTTGGGCTAGGGGTAAAAGTTTGAGCGATTTGGATTATCAGTTTTTAGTAGCTGGTCAGGAATTAGACCGCCGGGTATTGGCAGAAGAAAGGCGCATCTTAACTGAAGCCCAAGAGAAAGCGAAGTGGATCATCAGCATAGGTGGTATTGTACTGGGTTTATCCTTAATTGTTGCTGTGGTGACTGGTATCGAAGTTAGAAAACAAAGAGAAGCCACGGGACTAGAAAAACAAGCGCTTAGTGTTTTACGACGGTTACCAGGGGATAATGGTTACTATGGCGAGCGAAAGCTTTTATACTCAGCCATGGAGACTGGGCAACAGCTATTTAATATCGTGAAAGATGGTCGCCCTTTGGATAACTATCCTGCCATCAGTCCTATCTATGCTCTACGGCAGAGTCTTAGTAAATTCAAAGAAAAGAGAAGATTTCGAGGACATCAAGACTCGGTATCGAGTGTAAGTTTTAGTCCCGATGGTAAAACCCTCGCTACGGCATCATATGACAAAACGGTCAGACTCTGGGATTTACAGGGCAATCAATTAGCACTCTTTTCAGGACATCAATCCTCGGTATTGAGTGTCAGTTTTAGTCCCGATGGTAAAACCCTCGCTACGGCATCAGATGACAATACTGTCAGACTCTGGGATTTACAGGGCAATCAATTAGCACTCTTTTCAGGACATCAATCCTGGGTATCGAGTGTAAGTTTTAGTCCCGATGGTAAAACCCTCGCTACGGTATCAAAGGACAAAACGGTCAGAGTTTGGGATTTACAGGGCAATCAATTAGCACTCTTTTCAGGAGATCAAGACTGGGTAAATAGTGTAAGTTTTAGTCCCGATGGTAAAACCCTCGCTACCGCATCAGATGACAATACTGTCAGAGTTTGGGATTTACAGGGCAATCAATTAGCACTCTTTTCAGGACATCAACACTGGGTATTGAGTGTAAGTTTTAGTCCCGATGGTAAAACCCTCGCTACGGCATCAGGTGACAAAACGGTCAGAGTTTGGGATTTACAGGGCAATCAATTAGCACTCTTTTCAGGACATCAATCCTGGGTATCGAGTGTAAGTTTTAGTCCCGATGGTAAAACCCTCGCTACGGCATCATATGACAATACGGTCAGAGTTTGGGATTTACAGGGCAATCAATTAGCACTCTTTTCAGGACATCAATCCTGGGTATCGAGTGTAAGTTTTAGTCCCGATGGTAAAACCCTCGCTACGGCATCAGGTGACAAAACGGTCAGACTCTCGGATTTACAGGGCAATCAATTAGCACTCTTTTCAGGACATCAAGACTCGGTATCGAGTGTAAGGTTTAGTCCCGATGGTAAAACCCTCGCTACGGCATCATATGACAAAACGGTCAGAGTTTGGGATTTACAGGGCAATCAATTAGCACTCTTTTCAGGACATCAATCCTCGGTAAATAGTTTAAGTTTTAGCCCAGATGGTAAAACCCTCGCTACCGCATCATCCGACAAAACTGTTAGACTCTGGGATTTACAAGGCAAGCAATTAGCACTCTTTTCAGGACATCAAGACTCGGTAAATAGTGTAAGGTTTAGTCCCGATGGTAAAACCCTCGCTACGGCATCAGATGACAATACTGTCAGACTCTCGGATTTACAGGGCAATCAATTAGCACTCTTTTCAGGACATCAATCCTGGGTATTGAGTGTAAGTTTTAGTCCCGATGGTAAAACCCTCGCTACGGCATCAGATGACAATACTGTCAGACTCTGGGATTTACAGGGCAATCAATTAGCACTCTTTTCAGGACATCAATCCAGGGTATTGAGTGTAAGTTTTAGTCCCGATGGTAAAACCCTCGCTACCGCATCATATGACAAAACGGTCAGAGTTTGGGATTTACAGGGCAATCAATTAGCACTCTTTTCAGGACATCAATCCAGGGTATTTAGTGTAAGTTTTAGTCCCGATGGTAAAACCCTGGCTACGGCATCAGAGGACAAAACGGTCAGACTCTGGCCAGTGGAAGATTTAGGTGAGATGCTGGCTCGGGGCTGTAAGTTGCTCGAAGGTTACTTTGTGGACCATCCTGAAGATTTAGAAAGCTTAGAGAAATGCCAAGATTCAGATGGCAAAATAGCTGCAGCTTCTGGTTTTGTTAAACAAGGTGAAGAGTTGGCAAAACAAGAGGATGTTGAGGGTGCTATTGCTAAGTTTAAAAAAGCCAAAGCATGGAATTCGGAGCTAGAATTACAGCCAGAGATAAAAGCCAAACAGCTAGCAGCTGCTGCTGCTAAAGTTGAACAAGGTGAGCAGTTAGCTAAAGAGGGTAAATTCACCAAAGCCCTATCTCTCTATAAACAAGCGCAACAACTAGATCCAAACCTAGAAATTGATGCTAATTCTTGGAATGAACTGTGTTGGCTTGGTAGCCTCTATGGATATGCTGCTGACGTGATAGATGCCTGTGAAAAAGCAGTAGCCAAAGCACCTAAACATAAAGGATATCAATTTGCTCGTGGTCTGGCTAGGGCTCTAACTGGGGATACCCCAGGAGCGATATCAGATTTTCAGGCATATGTAGACTGGACCGACAATGATAAGTGGAAAGCAGAACGGCAAAAATGGATAGATGAGCTGCGGGCTGGTAAGAATCCTTTTACGGAAGAGGTGTTGAAGGGTTTACTGGAGGAGTCATGGTAGGGAAGGCAATAGGCAATAGGCAATAGGCAATAGCCAAGCATTCAGCGGTCAGCGGTCAGCGGTCAGCGGTCAGCGGTCAGCGCCTGGAAACTGTAACAGGCAAGATGCCTGTTCCACCAAGATGCCTATTCTACCAAGATGCCCCAAACAGGCAAGATGCCTGTTCTACAACATTCCCGACTCCCGACTCCCGACTCCCGATTCCCGACTCCCGACCCCTTTGTAACAAAATTTTTCAAAATATGTTATAATAAAAGATTTTTGTGCTATAGTATAACAGTGGGCGCTGAGACGCCCAGAGTCAAGAGCTAGCCCGTTGATGTTGGAGCGTCCCCGGGCTATCTCTGGCTCCCCTAAAAAAGGAGATAGTTTGATTATGAGTTATTCGGAACGGCTTCATCCATGGGTGGTCATTAGGCTATTACCCCAAATGCAGCGAGTTGTTGTTGCTCGCTTCCGCAATCGATCGGATGCGGAGGGACATTTGTGGGCCCTGAAACGATTAATGCCTGATGCGGAATTTATAATTATTTTTGATGTGGGGAATAATCAAATTGATCAGGAATCGTAAGTTATAAATAGTAGGGAATAGGGAACAGGGAACAGGGAACAGGGGTCAAGAGATAGATTATCTAGGAAAATGTTGCTATGTTTTTTGATAACTGATTGTAGTGTTTCTCCTGACTCCTGACTCCTGACTCCTGACTCCTACCCTTACCAAAGGACTTTTTCAGCAAGCCCTACTTAACTCTTTCATTCACCGGAAAGCGGTCAAGTAACTGAGCAGCACGAATCGCATTAGCTTTTAAAGACTCTGATAGAGGCAACACATGGGGAATTTGGGATAATATATCTAAGGTTCGACGTAATATTCGCACTACGTCCCCTTCATCTAAGCTGGTATTACCGCATATCTCCCGCCAGGATTTGCCTAATGACCACTGTTCTATTAGACCAATTAACCTATCCTCTGACCAAACCGGTAAGGCGACATGATATCGACGCTGTAGCTGAAATACTTGACGCCGAATCCTCCTGAGGTTTGTCAATGCTTCTAGCACTTCCTCACTTGGTTGATAGTTTGTCCAACTATCCGGTCTAGGAGTTTCCGTAACTAAAGCAGAGCAAGCTGCTGCCAGTTGGTGGGGGTCTAAATCATCTAATTCTCCCGACAGCATGGCTAAGGCTAGCCACAACTCATTTTCTCCCCGAAGCGAAGCAGCCGCTTGCCCCAGAACAGTGGGAGTTAAGTCCTCCAAAGAACCAGATGCTTTTAAAATTTCAATCAGGTTCAGAAATTCGTGCCAATGCTGAGCCTGGTATTCTCGGAATTTAGCTTGACGTTGGTTAATTTGCTCCTGCAAAAACAACCGTTTTTTGTGGCGTTTGATCAGTTGAGAAGGATTACCCCACTGACGAAGAGCATGGGTTTCCATTTGACCCTCTAGATCAGCAACAACACCTTCTTGCTCCCTGACTTCTGGAGCAACCCAGAGTTGAGCAATGGTGGGAACTTGGTTAGCCAAGGCTTCAGTATCTTCATTTCCGCTTTTGACTTGACCTGGTTTAATCTCAAGCCCCTCTAAAGGCTGGAGAGTTCCAATATCAAGGCATCGAAGATTAATAATGTGAGAAGAGTCACCTTGAGTTGAGCCGGTTGAGTAATCTTCCGTAGAGCCATTGGATACTTGGTCATCGGCCACTTCAGGAAAGCCATCTAACCCCATCACATCAGCAGTTGTTGCCACATACCATCGGTTAGCAGCACTTAAGCACACCAGATAGGGGAATTGACCGGAACCCTTTTGTTTAGACACCAAAACAGCTGGAACAGGAGAAGACACTGGCACATTCTTGCCCTTCAAATAAAGAATGACTCCCGGTTGCACCTGTTGTAGTAATTGGGATACGGCTTTAGAAACAGATACCTCTGCTTGGTGTTGCAGGTCTTTAAGGATGCGGCGCTCTACTTTCAGGTGTTCCTTCAGTTTTTGATAGCCTTCCATTACTGCCACATCTACCGGTGCCAGTTGAAAATCAATTCTCGTCAGTTCCGCAGTCAGTTCAGTAATTGCCTGTTGTTGAGGTTTGAGGTACAAAGTAGCTAGATACTGAGCAAAGCTGCGTTCAACTAACTCCTTAGCTTGAGGCAGAGAGTGAGTTTGCAACAAATTCAGTACCATACCATAGGTAGGGGTAAACTGACTAACTAGGGGATCAGCACCAGCAGTTGCTAGATAAGCCGCCTCCTTAGCCCCTTCAAAGGGGGTTTGCACCGTCACCACATAGCCATTGGTATCCATCCCTCGCCTTCCTGCTCGTCCAGCCATCTGCAAAAATTCCGAGGCAGTCAGTAGCCGGTGTCCTCGGTCAGTACGCTTAGATAGACTGGAAATAACAGTGGTACGAGCAGGCATATTAATTCCTGCTGCTAGAGTTTCTGTAGCAAATACCACCTTCACTAGTCCTTGTTGGAATAGTTCTTCCACTAGACCTTTCCAAGCAGGTAAAATTCCAGCATGATGGGCAGCTATACCTCGGTAGAGGGGGTCAATTTGTTTCGTACGAGCTGCTTCTGGATTTTTACTGATAAATTCATCAATCCGTTTCTTGAGTTGAGCTGCTTCTTGTTCATTGACCAGGGATAGTGGACCCATCTCATCTACTGCCTTATCACAGCCTCGGCGGCTAAAGATGAAGTAGATAGCTGGTAACATCTCCCGTTTTTTTAGTTTGCTCACCACAGTGCTAATGCTGGGGCCTTCCGGACGTCCATGTTTGTCCTTGCTTTTAGGACGTCTGGTTTTGAGGGAGTTGTTAATCTTGGTGTGGTCGTCATTCAGCAGGGAGACAATTCCCTTGGGATGGGCAAAGTAAAACTCTAGAGGAACAGGTCGGAAGTCAGAGTAAATCAGCTGAGTGGAGCCATGAACTTGATTCAGCCAGTCGGTCAGCTGGTCAGAATTGGCAACGGTGGCGGAGAGGGCAACAATTTGAATATCTGGCGGACAATAGATAATTGATTCTTCCCAAACCGTGCCTCGTTGTCGGTCATTCATATAGTGACATTCGTCTAGGATCACCGCCTCAACCCCTAGCATAGAGGCTCCCACTTGACCAATTGGGGTACCATAGAGCATATTACGGAAGATTTCCGTAGTCATCACTAACACGGAAGCTTCCCGGTTGACCGAGGAATCACCGGTAACTAGACCGACTTTGTCTGCGCCAAATTTTGCCCGAAAATCCCTTAGTTTCTGGTTGGAGAGCGCTTTGAGGGGGGTTGTGTAGAAAACACGTCCTCCTTGAGACAAAGCACGATAAATGGTATATTCACCAATTAGGGTTTTCCCAGAACCAGTCGGAGCACAGACAACTACTGATTGACTATGATTGAGAGCCTCAATTGCCTGTTTTTGGAACTCGTCGAGTTCAAAGGGAAATAGGTTGTTCGGGTCAAGGTCTACTGATGAAGTAGCAATATTCACACAAGGTTTTTCCAATAAGGTATATGATCGTTAGGTGTTGCTTGTAATTACGTAGTCCTTTGGTTGTATATATTGTATGTTAGTTAATTAATTGAGAGGGTGTACACCATTTTACTCAAGATACCCCTGGTGTATTTATAGGGATTTGTTTCCTCTAACAAAGGGCGAGACAAACTTGAGGTGCTTTAGGGTAGGGTGTTTGAGGCTATTTCCAAAAACTATTCCGAAAGGGGTTCAGGTATTTGCGGGGAGTCTGGTCATAGGGGAACCCTGCCGACTGGACTGCTGGTACACTGGGGCTTTGCTGTGTTCGGTAGAGTTGTTGCTGACCATGTCTCGATACTATTCCCTTGATCATCAAGAGAACGCACCACCACAGTCACAGCTGGTTCCGAGGTACCGTAGTCTGGGTGAGTTGCGATCGCACTCAGGTAATCTCCAGGCTCGACATTACTAAGACTAATCCCAAACTTCCCGTCTTGATCTGCTTCGGCTGTAGCAATCTT